>CALCWL010000482.1 GCA_937906285.1 uncultured Rhodanobacter sp.
ACGCTGCCCACGTTCATCGGCACCTCGAAATCGTGCACCAGGTAGCGCAGCGCGAACGCGGCGCGCGCCGGGCGATGCTGCGAATGATCGAGCTGCCGGTTCACTCTGGCGCTGCCGGCTCAGACCAGCAACAGCAGCGCAGGTGCGGCAATCCCGCCCAGCAGCACGGTGCCGAACAGCCGCGGCCGGCGAGTGAAGCGCCAGGCCATGGTCAGCCCGCTGCACACCGACACGAGCAGGCCCAGCGCAACCGCGGCGAAGAAAATCTTCATCGGCAGCAGGTTGCGCCGCGCGGGGGCCGTAGGCGCGCCCTGCACCGTTGCCCGCGCGACCGGCGCCGTCGCCGCAGCCGCCGGACGGGGGCGCCGCACCGGCAGCTCCAGGGTCTGCTTCTTGTGCAGTTGCGCCATGCTGGCCAACCACGCCGGCGGAGCGTAGCTGCTGCCGCGGCTGGCCTCATGCAGGCCGAAAGTCTGCAGGCCACCGCTCACCGCCAGGAACAGCAGCATCGGCGCGGTGAACACGCCGAGGTAGAGATGGCAACTGCGAACGAAGCGGATCAGGCGGTGCGACGAAGACATGGGAGGCGACATCCACGAAACGGGCGCACAGGGTACGCCGCCGCGTGGCGCACCGGCCACCCATTGGCACGGCAATCCGCACTGCTGCTAACCTCGCCGCTGGACCGCCGCGATCGCGTTGCCGTGGCTCGGCGTCCTCCATCGGTCGGAGCAGTGCGTGGCTTTCGAAATCGAAGAGCGTCGGATCGACGTGGCCGATCTGCAGCTGGGCATGTTCGTGTGCCGGCTGGATCGGCCATGGGAAGAGACGCCGTTCGCCCTGCAGGGCGTCGCCCTGACCCGGCTGGAAGACATCGACACCCTGCAGCGACTGTGCCGCGAAGTCTGGATCGACGCCCGCCGGCGGGTTCCGGCGGATGCGCCGCAAGCACTGACGCGCTCCGACGCCTCGCGCCATCGCTTCAACAGCAATACCCATTACGCCGACCTCGCCGCCGTCGAGGACGAGGCGCCGCGCGCCCGCGCCGCGCTGGAGAACGCCTCGCAGATCATCGACGGCCTGTTCGAGGACGTGACCAGCGGGCGCGAGCTGTCGGTCGAGCGCGTGGAACGGGCGGTGCGCCCGCTGGTGGCCACCGTGCTGCGCAGCGCGGACGCGTTCTTCCTGGTCGAAGGCCTGCGCCGCAGCGACAGCTACTCCTACAGCCATGCGGTTAGCTGCAGCGCGCTGGCCGCGGCGTTCGGCCGCCACATGGGTTTCGACGAGGAAACCATCTTCAGCCTGGCCGCCGGCGGGCTGCTGATGGACGTGGGCAAGACGCGCCTGCCGGAGCAACTGCTGCAATACCCCGGTTCGCTGGCACCGAGCGAGGTGGATGTCATCCGCTCGCACGTGGATCACGGACTGGCCCTGCTGGACGAAGCCGGCATCGCCAACCTCGACGTGCTCGACATCGTGCGCACCCACCATGAGCGGCACGACGGCAGCGGCTATCCGGATGGCTTGGCCGGCCACGCCATCCCGATCAGCGGGCGCATGCTGGGCATCATCGACAGCTACGACGCAATGTCCAGCGCCCGCCCCTACCGCGCGCCCATTTCGCGCCACCAGGCGCTGCAGCAGATCTACGCCGCGCGCAACCGCCTGCACCAGGCCGAGGTGGTCGAACAATTCCAGGTCTGCCTGGGCGTCTACCCCACCGGCTCGCTGGTGGAGCTGAGCACCGGCGAGGTGGCGATCGTGATGGCGCAGAACCAGGTGCGGCGGCTGCGCCCGCGGGTGGCGATCCTGAGCGAGCCGAACAAGCAGCCGCTGGACGATTTCCGGGCGGTGGACCTGATGCAGCTGGACGACGACGAGGGCGTGGACATCGTGCGCAGCCTGGCGGTCGGCGACTACGGCATCGATGCCAGCCGCTTCTTCCTGTAATGATGACCACCCCGACGCCCGTCCGCCCGCCTTCCCCCTGGCCCGCCGCCGCATGCTGAATCGCGAACACATCTTCGAGCAGATCGACGCGCACATCCGCGCCAGCGCAGGCGAGCGTTTCGCCGTGCTGATGCTGCGCGTGCCCGGCCTGCGCGAGATCAGCCTGCGCTTCGGCTACGCCCAGGGCGAACAGGCCGAGGACATGGCGCATGCGCTGATCCAGCGTTCGCTGCGTCCGATCGACCGCGTGTTCCGCGCCGGC
>CALCWL010000483.1 GCA_937906285.1 uncultured Rhodanobacter sp.
CGCCGACGGCCGCTGGTGCGGCATCAACAACGAGCTGATCCTGCTGCGCGAGCTCGGCTGCTACGCCGACTTCACCCTGCCGTCGGCGCCCAGCGATACGCAGACGAAAGCCAGCAACGCGATCTACTACGCCACCGACGACCCGCTGCGGCCCAAGTCGCACGACAGCGGCGTGCCGGTGCGCGTGGGCGGCACCGCCAGCGGCGACCTGATGATCGTGCAGGGGCCGCTGGGGCTGAATTGGCGCGAGCGCAAGTTCGGCGTGCTGCCGCGCATCGAGAACGCCGACGTGCGCCGCGGCTGCCCGCCCACGCCCGAGCGCGTCGACGCCTGGGTGAACACCGGCATCCACGTCGAGGGGCGGCCGGAATGGGTGTTCGTCAAGGTGCATACGCACGGCACCCAGGAGCGCGACATGGACACTCTGCTCGGTGACGCCGCGCAGCGCATGCACGAACACCTGGAGCGCGCCTACAACGACGGCGAGCGCTACGTGCTGCACTATGTGACGGCGCGCGAGACCTACAACATCATCAAGGCGGCCGAAGCCGGGCACGGCGGCGACCCGCATGCGTTCCGCGATTTCCTGCTGCCGCCGCCGCCGCACCAGCGCAGCAGGGCGTAGCGGCGCCGCGCGCGGATCGCCACTGCGCGTTTCGGGATCATCTTCGTCCTCGAAGGAGGAAACACATGGATTGGCGCACGAAGGGATTGCTGCAGAAGGTTCTCGGGGTGATGCCGGGCGGCGACGCGATCCACTACCAGCTGCAACGGCGGTTCGGCGGCCTGCGCGATTTCGATCGCGAGTTCGACATCAAGATCGACGACTGGCGGCTGATGGCCAACCAGTTGCGCGAGGTGGGCGTGCCGATGGCGGGTGCGCGGCTGTTCGAGATCGGCAGCGGCTGGTATCCGACCTTTCCGCTGTGCTGCTTCCTGGCCGGCGCGCAGCGCGTGGTCACCGTCGACCTCAACCGGCACCTGCGCCGGGATCTGCTGCGCGCTTGCGCGCGCGGGCTGGAGCGTCATGTCGCCCTGATCGCCGAGGTCGCCGGCGTGGCCGAGGCCGAGGTGCGCCAGCGCCAGCAGCAGCTGGCCGCCGCGCTGGAGCGCTCCGCCGACCTGGCCGCGGCGACCGCCGGCGTGGTCGATTACCGCGCCCCGGCCGATGCCGCCCGTACCGACCTGCCGCCGGACCATATCGATGGCGTGTTCTCCAACAGCGTGCTGGAGCACGTGGCGCCGGAGGCCATCGGCGGCATCTTCGGCGAGGCGATGCGCATCCTGCGCCCGGGCGGGGTCATGTTCCACTCGGTCAACTGCGGCGACCACTACGCCTACGTGGACTCCCGCATCACCCAGCTGAACTACCTGCAGTATCCGGACGCGCAATGGCGGCGGTGGAACAACGCCTTCCTGTACCAGAACCGGCTGCGCGCCGACGCCTTCGTCGAGTTCGCCGAGGCGGCCGGTTTCGCCATCGTGACCCGGGTGACCTCGCCGCCGGCCCGGCGCCTGCGCGAGCTGGCGGAGCTGAAGATCGCCCCGCAATTCGCCTCGATCCCGGCCGAGCGCCTGTGCATCACCTCGATCGACTTCATTGCGCGCAAACCGGCGGCCTGAACCGGGTTCGGGGGCCGGCCGGCCGCCCGGGTGGCGCGTGAAAAGCGATGCCCGGCGATCCGGAAAACGCATACAATGACGCCGTTTCCGGCGCTGCCCGCGCGCTCGCGGAGGTTCCATGCCTCATGGCGGCCGGGAGGGATCGACCGACGGTGCGCGTGACAGGGGGCGACCGGCGCGGCAGGGGTGGCGGCAGGCGAGTCGGGGCTTCGTGTTGTCACTGGATGCAGGAGTGGTCGGGTACCCATGGCACTGGTCAGCGTAGTCATCCCCACCTTCAATCGTGCCTATTGCCTGGCGCGCACGCTGGACAGCGTGCTGGCGCAGACGCATGCCGAGCTGGAGATCCTGCTCGTCGATGACGGCTCCACCGACGAGACGGCCGAACTCGTCCGGCAGCGCTACGGCGAGGAGCCCCGCCTGCACTACATCACCCAGCCCAACGCCGGCGTCGCGGCGGCGCGCAACCATGGCCTGCGGCTGGCCCGCGGCGAGTTCGTGGCATTGCTCGATTCGGACGATGTCTGGCAACCCTGGAAGATCGAACTTCAGCTGCGCTGCATGCAGCAGTTCCCCGAGCTGGGCATGGTGTGGACCGACATGGAGGCGATCGACCCGAACGGGCGCGTGTTCAATCGCGCGTACATCCGCACCATGTACAGCACCTACGCGCTGTTTTCCGATGATCGGCTGTTCCAGCGCAGCGTGCCGCTGCGCTCGTTCGCGCCGTCGATGGAGGCGGTGGTCGGCGCCGCGCCGCTGCGCATCGGCATGATCTTTTCGCAGATGATCATGGGCAATCTGGTGCACACATCCACCGTGCTGATCCGTCGCGAGCGGCTGGAAAAGGTGGTGGCCTTCGACGAGACCCTGCGTTATTCCGGCGAGGATTTCGACTTCCATCTGCGTACCTGTCGCCACGGTCCGGTGGGCTTCGTCGATCTGCCCACCATCCAGTACCAGCGCGGCATGCCCGACCGGCTGACCCGCGCGGAATACCGCATCCATACCGCCACCAACTTCCTGCGCACGATCGCCCCGCTGATCGAGAGCGCGCGCGACGAGATCCACCTGTCGCAGCGGATGATCGACGGTGCGCTGGCCGATGCCCATGAGTGGATCGGCGAGCTGCAGTTCGAGGCGAACGACATGGTGGCGGCACGCGCCCACCTGTTTGCCAGCATCCGCCACCGCTGGCTGCAGAAGCGCGCGTGGGAACTGTTCGTGAGCTGCTACCTGCCGGCCATGTTGCGGCATTGGCTGAGGGTCCACCGTCGGCACCTGCGCCAGCGCACGGTGGCTTCGCCATGACGGTGAGCCAGGCGTCGCCGGACATGGGGGCGCCCTCGCGGACAAACGGTTTGGCGGAGTCGGCACCGACCTTGCGCGTGATCGCGGACGTCGCTGCGTGGGATGCGATCCGGGCCGACTGGGAGGCGCTGTACCAGGCCAGCCCCACCGCGTCGACGCCGCTGGATTTCACCTGGCTGCGCCACTGGTGGGATGTCTACGGCCCGGTGTATGGCCGCGGCGGCCTGCGCATCATCACCTTGTGGCGCGGCGCGCGCCTGGTCGGCGTGCTGCCCTTGTATCTGGATGTCGGCCGCGGCGGCTGGCTCGGCGCGCGCTGCCTGCGCTTCCTCTCCACCGGCGAGGCGGAGTTCGAGGAGGTCTGCGCCGACTACCTGGACCTGCTGCACCTTCCCGACGAAGGGATGGTCTGTGCGCAGGCCGCGTGGCGGGCGATCGGCGCGATGGCGTGGGACACGCTGGAATTGCTCGACCTCTCCGAGCACTCGGCGCTGCTGCGCTGGCGCAGTGCCTTCCCGCGCCACACCCGCCTGCAACTGGTGTCGCGCGGCGCCTGTCCCATCGCCTTCATCGGGGACGGCTTCGAAGCGTATCTGGCGAGCCTGTCGTCCAAGAACCGCATGCGCGCCCGGCAGGAGATGCGCAAGGTCGAACGCTCCGGTGCGCTGTTCGAACTGGCTGACGCAGCCCAGGCCGAGCGCTACTTCGACGAGTTGATCCGCATTCATCAGGAGCGATGGGTGGCGGACGGGCAGCCAGGCTGTTTCGCCGCGCCACGATTCACCGAGTTTCATCGCCGCCTCGTGCGCGAATGGGTTGCCGGCGGCCGGGTCGTCCTGGCCCGCCTGTCGCACCAGGCCAACGCCTTTGTGGTGCTCTACGGTTTCGTGACGGGTCGGAAGTTCGATCTCTATCAGCTGGGGGTCATGCCCGACGAACGCGCGATCATCCACAGCCCCGGCATGGCGGCGAACCTTCTGTTGATGGCGCGGCTGGCCGAGCGGGAGGTGAGTCGATACGACTTTTTGCGCGGAACCAGCGCCTTCAAGAAATCGCTCACGACGGAGCAGCGCGAGCTGGCCTGCCTGGCATGCCGAAGGCCGACGATGCGCGCCGCGTTCGGTGAGGTTCGGCATCTGCTGCGGCGGGCGGGCAGGAAGTTTGTGCAGCTGGTTTCGCATGGTCGACTGCCATGATGTTCCCCATGAAAAAGGCTGTTGCGACGCGCCTGCTCTGCCGCAGCGGCCTGCGCCGGGTGCTGCACCGGACCATGCGCTGGTCGGGCGTGCTGGCACTCAACTACCACCGCATCGGCGATGCGCTGGGTACGCCGTTCGACCGCGGCCTGTGGAGCGCCAGCGCGGAGGCGTTTGCCGAACAGGTCCGCTTCTGCAAGGCGCAGCTGGAGATCATCGGCCCGGCCGACCTGCCGCGGGTGCTCGCCGCCGGTCGCGGCCGCTACGCGATGATCACCTTCGACGACGGCTACCGCGACAACTACGAGACGGCGCTGCCGATCCTGCGCGGCGAAGGCGTGAGCGCCACCTTTTTCGTCGCCACCGGTTTCATCGATGCGCCCAGCCTGCCTTGGTGGGACGAAATCGCCTGGATGGTGCGCACCAGCCGGCACGAGGCGCTGCAGCTGCCGGCGTGGTTCGATGCGCCCGTCCGCTTCGACGAGCCGGAGCGGGAGGCGGCGGTGCGCCGGCTGCTGCGCAAGTACAAGGAGATGCCGGCGCAGGCCACGGCCGCGTACCTCGATGCCGTGGCGGATGCCGCCGGTACCGGGCGCGCTGATCCGCATGCCGGCGAGGCGCTGTGGATGGACTGGGACATGCTGCGCGAGATGCAGGCGGCGGGCATGACCATCGGCGGGCATACGGTGCATCACCCGGTGTTGTCGCACATGTCGGCGCAGGGCCAGCGCGACGAAATCCAGGGCTGCGCGCGCCGGCTCGCCGAGGAGCTGGGTGCGCCGATGCGCTGCTTCAGCTATCCGGTCGGCAACCGCGGCGCGTTCGACCAGATCACTCGCGACTGCCTGCGCGAGGCGGGCGTGGAGCATGCCTTCAGCTACTACGGCGGGCACGCCCGCTACGACCGCTGGGACGCCTACGACATTCCCCGCGTGGCGGTGGAGACGGAGCTGGATACCGACTGGTTCCGCTGCCTCGTGACCTTGCCGCAGTTGTTCGCGTGACCGGCGCGGCGACGACGACCACCGCTCCGGCGCCCGTGGTGGGTGGCGACCTGGTCAGCGTGGTGATGCCGGTATACAACGCCGCATCGTGGCTGCCGCGGGCGGTGGAGTCGGTGCTGGCGCAGAGCCACCGCAACCTGGAGCTGGTCGCGGTGGACGATGGTTCGCACGACGATTCGCTGGCGATCCTGCAGGCCTTTGCGCAGGCCGACGCGCGCGTGCGCGTGCAGCGCCAGCCGGTGAACGGCGGTGTGGCTGCCGCGCGCAATGCCGCATTGGCCGCCGCGCGCGGCGACTACATCGCCTTTCTCGACGCGGACGACTGGTGGCACCCGGCCAAGCTGGAACGGCAGCTGGCCAGCCTGCGCGCCAGCGGCGAGCGGATCAGCTACGCGGCCTACTGGCGGGTGGCGGAGGACGGCCGGGTGCTCAGCCGGGTCGACCCGCCCGCACGGCTGGGCCATCGCGACATGCTGGCCAGCAACTTCATCGGCAACCTCACCGGCCTGTACGACCGCGAGCTGGGCGACGTGCCGTTCCGCCGGATCGGCCACGAGGACTACGCGTTCTGGCTGGAGCAGGTTCGCCGCGCGGGTTCGGCGCTGCGGGCGGACAGCGACGAGCCGCTGGCCTGGTATCTGGTGCGCGAGTCGTCGCTGTCGGCCAACAAGCTGCGCGCGGCGCGCTGGCAATGGACGATCTATCGCCAGGTCGAGAATCTCGGCTTGATCCGCGCTTCGCTGTGCATGTTGCGCTACGTGCGGCACGCCTTCGCCAAGCGCCGGCGCCCGCGTCGGGCGCCCTGATCGATGCGCCTCAGGGCCGTGCCGGTGCGGCGCCGCTGCCCGCGCGCTGGCGCATCAGCCACTGCACCACGCCGGTGCCGCGGTTGTTCCAGTTGAAACGTCGCGCGGTGCTGGCGTTGCGGGCGCAGGCAAGGTTGTATGACGAGACCAGCGCCTGCATGCGCCGGTCCAGCGCCTGCTGCAGCTGCGGGTCGGTGCTGAAATAGCGGGCCGCGGCCACCGGCAAGGTGAGCTCCACGTTGTGCGAATCGCTGTACCAGCCGTCGGAGTTTTCGATGGCGACCAGCTTGGCCCGGTCGACGTGAGCCGATGACCAGTACCAGCTGATCTGGCCGCCCGGCCCGCTGCACGGGTCGCGCCAGTCCTTGCCGACCGTGGCCACGGTCTTGGCATCGATCCAGCCGTAGCGCTCGAGGTAGCGCCCGAACGCGGTGATCATCGGCGGGATGCGCGCATCGCCGGTGGCCAGCCATGCATGCCACAGGCCGTCGATGATGTTCTGCGTCATCCACGGCGAGCTGCCCGGCACGTCCGTGGCCACGTCGTACGGGTTGCCTTCGTGCATGTCCCAGCTGCTGCGCCAGGAGCCGTCGTTGCCCAGGCCATCGGGATTGTGCTGCTGGTGCTGGTACAGCCAGCCCACGCGGTCGCCGATGTCTTGCAGGTATTCGCGCTTGCCGGTGAGTTCCCACGCACTGACGATCTGCAGCAGGCCCAGACCGGCCTGCCGTTCGGTGAAGAACTTCTGGGTGAGTCCGGTGTAGGGACCGGCCGGAATGGTCCAGCCGCCGGTGTCCCACGCGCCCACCATGCGCTCGATCAGCGCCGCGTCGTCCTGGCTGTCGTCGCCGGTAAGGCCGAGCGCGAGCAGGGTGGGCTGGATGTAGACGTACTTCGGATCGCAGGGATTCACCTCGCCCAGCTTGAAACCGCCGCCGCACAGCGGCCAGCCCGGTGCGCCGAAGCGGCGGACGTGCGCCATGTAGAAGTGGTAGCTCTGGACTGCGGCGGCGAGGTAGTCGGCGCGGCCGGTGCGCACGTACTGCTGGAACAGCGTGGTGGGGCGATCGAACAGCCACGCCGAGCCGTCGCTGCGCGGCAGCTTGCGCGCCCACGCGAACTGGGTTTCGAAGTAGCGGTCGTAGGCACCGGGTGGCACCGCCGGCACCTGCGGGCCGGCGATCAGGGAGGCGGCCATCCATTGCGGGCTGAGCGCGGCCAGCACGCCCGGCACGCGCACGCCGTCGGGGCCGTCCACCAGGCCTTCGGCATAGGGCCAGCCTGGCGCGGTTGCGTCGGCGGCACCGGCGGGTGCGAGAACAAAATGCAGCTGCGCGCTGTCGCCGGCCAGCGTGGCGTGGAACTGCGCGCGCACGGCGCGGATGCCGCCGCCATCGAAATGCCAGCGCAAGGTGGCCTCGACATGCGCCGGCACGAGCTGGCCGCGCGCGTCCTCGATGTGTACCCGCCGCGCGTCGTGCAGCATGCCGGGCGGGAAGGGGATGCCGACGGTCACCATCACCCGGTCGCCGACGGCGCCGTGGCGGTGCAGGGTGATCGTCTGCCACTGCGCGTCGATGCCGGCGGGCGCCAGCCGGGCAATCGGCGGCGGCGCGGCGGGGCCCTGCGCGTGTGCGGTCGCGAGCAGCAGGCCGAGGCCGGCGAACAGGGCGCCTGGCCACCGGACGATGCCGCGCGCTGCGCGTGTCACCGGACCGCGTCCCGGGCCGCCAGCTGGCGCTCCCACGCCAGCGCGGTGCGCACGATGAACTCCAGGTCGTCGTGGCGTGGCGTCCAGTCCAGGCGCTGGCGCAAGCGGTCGGCGCGGGCGATCAGCATCGGCGGATCGCCCGCGCGGCGCGGCTGTTCGGTCACCTGCAGCGTCGCGCCGCTGACCCGGCGCACGGTCTCGATCACTTCGCGCACGCTGTAGCCGTGGCCGTAGCCGCAATTGAGCGTCAGCGATTCGCCATCGGTGTGCAGGTGGTCGAGCGCACGCAGGTGCGCCGCGGCCAGGTCTTCGACATGGATGTAGTCGCGGATGCCGGTGCCGTCGGGGGTGTCGTAGTCGGTGCCGAAGATGGCCAGGCCCGGGCGCTTGCCCACCGCATGTTCGCAGGCGACCTTGAGCAGCAGCGTGGCGTTGGGCGTGGATTGCCCGATGCGGCCGAGCGGATCGCAGCCGGCGACGTTGAAATAGCGCAGGATCACGTAGCGCATCGCGCCGGCGCTGCCGAGGTCGCGCAGCATCATCTCGGACATCAGCTTGGAGCTGCCGTACGGGTTGATCGGCTGCAGCGGCGTGTCCTCGTCGGCCACGCCGCTGGCCGGCATGCCGTACACCGCCGCGGTCGAGGAAAAGATGAAACGGTCCACGCCGGCCTCGACGCAGCA
>CALCWL010000484.1 GCA_937906285.1 uncultured Rhodanobacter sp.
CCGAGGCGTAACCGGCGGTGACCACGCGCCACAGGTCGAACGCGGTGGTGCTGGCTGCGGTGGCCATCGCCGCATCGCTCCAGCCGCGCTGCTGCAGATAGCGATGCGCCTGCGCCGACTGCTCGGCCAGCGTGTTGCCTTGCAGCTTGCCTTGCGCGCGCAGGCTGGCGCAGCGCAGCGACCACGCCGGCGGCGGCTGACGGGTTGCGCCGCGCGCCATGGGTGTGTCGTCGAAACGTGCGTCAGCAAGCGCACACGGCAGCCAGATCGCCGCTTCGGTCGCGTAGTCGTACAGCGAGCGGCCGCCAGCGGCGGCGTAGACGTTGGGTTCCAGCGCCACCACGCCGGCGAAGAACCCGTCATGGTCGAGCCCCGCCGCCTGCAACACCGCGCCACCGCCGTTGGAGATGCCGGTGGCGATGATCTTCGTGTTCCGCGCCGTGAACGGCGCTTCGCCGGGATAGGCGCGGTCGAGCATGGCCAGGCCGAACTGCGCCGCCTGGATCACGTCCCGGCCCCAGTCCGCCTCCGGATTGTCACCGGAGTGCGCATGCTTCACCGCGATCCCCGCGCCGGCGGCGGCCGGCGGCGGCTCGAATTCCAGCGCCTGCTCGCCGCGTTTCGCACGCCGGCCGTCCAGCGCCACGCCGCTGTCGTCGGCATAATCGAAGTAGCCCGAGCCGGTACCCTTGTCGGTATAGGCCACCGCGCAACCGCGCGGCAGACCCCAGGCACCGGCCAACGCAATCGCGCCGTAGATGCCGCGCGAACCGGAGGAGGCGGTCACCACCAGGCAGCGCTTCGCGTGGTCGAAATTGTCGGGCAGTTGCAGCAGCACCCGATGCGGCGAACGCGCCCCCGGCAGCTGCGCGAACATCTGGTACTCGCGCCCGGGAACATTCGGCACGCCGCCGTACACGCTGCCGTAACCGCCCAGCGGACCGAGGTCGGCAATGCCTTTCCAGCTGGTCTGGATCGCCCGGCGACGCAGCTCCGCCGCAGTGGGGGCCAACGGATTGACGAACGGCACCGGCAGGCCGGCCAATCCGGTCAGGCCCAGACCGGCGCTGAGCAGGTCATCTTGGCCGCGGTGCTCGGTGGCAAGTACCTTGCCCAGTTCCAATTCATGCATCGTCGCTCCTCGCGTGGTCGGCCCTTCGGCACAAGCGGACAGCATGACGGAAACCAGCATGCAGATGCACGGCGCAGCCAACCAGCGAAGGGACGGATTCATCACCACACCATAGCAAGCGCGCGAAGCGTCGCCATCGTACGAAAGTCCAGCAGCATGACGGCCGCAACTCGACGGCGGCAACCCGCCCGGCTACCTTGATGGTCATGCCGAGTCTGTTGATCGCCGACGACCACCCGCTGTTCCGTGCCGCCTTGCGCCAGGCGGCGGAGCACAGCCTGCCCGACTGCAGCGTGCACGAGGCCACCGACCTGGCCACGGCGCTGGCTGCGCTGCGTGCGGACCCGGACATCGACCTGGTGCTGCTCGACCTGCACATGCCGGGCAGCCACGGCCTGACCGGACTGGCCGCGGTGCGCGGCCAGCACCCGGCGGTCGCCGTGCTGGTGGTATCGGCCCACGACGAGCCGCAGGTGGTGCGCCGCGTGCTCGACCACGGCGCCGCCGGTTTCATCTGCAAGAGCGCCAGCCCCGCCGAGATCGGCGCGGCGATCCGGCAGGTGCTCGACTGCGGCAGCTGGCTGCCCGCCGCACTCGCCGATGCGGTCGCCGCCCTGCCCGCCGAGTCCACCGACACCGACCTGGCCGGCCGGCTGGCCCGGTTGACCGAACAGCAGTCCCGGGTACTCGCCTTGCTCGCCGAGGGGCTGCTGAACAAGCAGATCGCCGACCGCCTGTCGATCCAGGAACGCACGGTGAAGGCGCACGTCACGGCGATCTTCGAGAAACTTCGAGTGCGCAATCGCACGCAGGCCGGCATGCTGTTGCGATCGCTCGACCTGGGCGAGCCAGGGCGGGTGGGATAGCCGCACTCGGCAACGCACGCCACAACATGGCCCCCGGGAGTTTCCATCCGTGGCTGGCCAGGCGCACACTGCGCACGCCCGGATCGAGACGCCACTGTCCCGTTCCCGGAGGATGGGCGTCACCCCATGTCTCGTCCCTCGCGCTGGCGGGTCCGCTCGCAGCGCGTGACTTCATCCCGCAGAAGGATGTCGGCCATGCATATGTCGCGTCGTCTTCGCCTCGTCGCCCTGGTCGGAGGGATGCTGTGCTCGGTCATGCTGACCGGCGCGCAGGCGCGCGATACCGCACCGATGCGAACCATCGCCGGCCTCGGCAGCATCTCGTTCCCTACCTCGACCCGTTCGACTGCCGCGCAAACCGCCTTCCTGCGCGGCGCCCTGCTGTTGCACCTGTTCGAGTATCCCGATGCCGCCAAGGCATTTCGCGAGGCACAGCAGCAGGACCCTGGTTTCGCCATGGCCTACTGGGGCGAAGCGATGACGTACAACCATGGCATTTGGAACCAGCTCGATGCCGATGCCGG
>CALCWL010000485.1 GCA_937906285.1 uncultured Rhodanobacter sp.
GACGACTGGGGCTACGGCTGGCAGCTGGGCGGCTTCTGGAAGCTCACCCCGAACGACAAGCTGGCGTTGAACTACCGCTCCAAGATCAGCCACCGCCTCGAGGGCACCGGCAACTTCACCACCACGCCGGGCTACGACCTGCTGCTGGCCAACCCGGCGCTGGCCAGCTCGATTCCGCCGTTCTCGCACACCACCGGCACCGCCGACTTCACCACGCCGGCCGTGGCCAGCGTGAGCTACTGGCACCAGGCCGAAAAGTACGGCTTCGGCGCCGACGTGGCGTACACCAAGTGGGACGTGTTCAAGAACCTGACGGTGAACTACGGCAACTCCCAGCCGCAGACGTCGGAGCCGTACAACTGGCGCAACACCGTGTACGCCTCGATCGGCGGCGACTACTACGTCAACGACAAGCTGACCCTGCGCGCCGGCGTCGCGGTCGACAAGAGCCCGACCTACGAGGAGACCCGCAGCCCGCGCGTGCCCGACTCGACCCGCAAGATGGCTACCGTCGGCATCGGCTACCAGGCGAGTGAAAACTTCGAGATCAACGCCTCGTATGCGCACATCTTCGTCAACAACGCGCACGTCTCGCTGACCAACAGCACCGGCGACACGCTGACCGGCAACTTCGACGATTACGGCAACCTGCTGAGCTTCTCGGCGATGTACAAGTTCTAATGTCCGACCTGCGGTAGCCGCACAAGAAAACTCCCCGCTTCGGCGGGGAGTTTTTTTTGCGCGGGGAGATGCTCAGCCGCGCCGCAGCAGCAGGTCGAGCAGGCGCCGGAAGCGCGCGCCGTACGGCGGGTTGAGCAGACCGGCGCCGTTCCAGCGCGCCTGGCGGAACACCGGCTTGAAGTGCGAGAAGGTGCGGAAGCCGGCCTCGCCGTGGTAGCCGCCCATGCCGGAGGCGCCTACCCCGCCGAACGGCAGGCCGTGCTGGGCGATGTGGTAGAGCGTGTCGTTGACGCTGACGCCGCCGGCATGGGTGCGTGCCAGCACGCGGTCGATGTGCGACGCGTCCTCTTCGAACAGGTACAGCGCCAGCGGATGCGCGCGGGCGGCGACGTGCGCGATCGCCTCGTCCAGCGTGTCATACGGCAGCAGCGGCAGCAGCGGGCCGAAGATCTCCTCGCGCATCACCGCCATGCCGTCGTCGACCCCGGTCAGCAGCTGCGGCGGCAGCAGTCGGCGCGCCGGATCTTCCGTGGCGTCGCCCAGTGCGTGCACGCGCGCGCCGGCTGCCTGCGCGTCGTCGCGCAGCGCGGCGACGCGCTGGTACTGGCGGTCGGAAACGATGCTGGCGTACTGCGCGTTCTGCTGCAGCTGCGGATACATCCGCGCCACCGCCTTGCCGGCCAGTTCGATGAACTCCGCCATGCGCGCGCGCGGCAGCAACACGTAATCCGGCGCGATGCAGGTCTGCCCGGCGTTGAGCAGCTTGCCGACCATGATGCGTTCCACGGCGTGCTCCAGTCGCGCGCCGGGGCCGATGATCGCCGGCGACTTGCCGCCCAGCTCCAGGGTCACCGGAGTGAGGTTGGCGGCAGCCGCACGCATGACGTGATGGCCGACCGCAGTGGAGCCGGTGAACAGCAGATGGTCGAATGGCAGCGCCGAGAAAGCCTGCGCCACGTCCGCGTCGCCGGTTACCACGCGCACTTCGTCGGGCTGGAAGTACGTCGCCACCTGTTCGGCGAACAGCACCGAGAAGCGCGGCGTGAACTCGCTCATCTTCAGCATCGCGCGGTTGCCGGCGGCCAGCGCGTCGACCAAGGGGCCGACCGCCAGGTACAGCGGGTAGTTCCACGGCACGATGATGCCGACCACGCCGCGCGGCTGCGGCCGCAACTCGGTGCGCGCGGGCAGGAACAACCAGTCGGCGAGGCGCCGCCGCGGCTTCATCCAGCGCCGGCCGTGGGCCAGCGCGTGGCGGATCGCCGACAGGCTGGGGAAAGTCTCCAGCAGATCGGTTTCCTCCCGCGGGCGCTGGCCGAAGTCGGCGTCGATCGCCGCGGCGAACGTCGCGCCCTGTTCGAGCAGCATCTTCTCCAGCGTGCGCAGGCGTCGCGCGCGGGTTGGCCAGTCGGGCAGCGGTTCGCGCGCCTGCGCCTCGCGCAGCCGCCGCAGCGTGCCGACGAGGTCGGTGTCCGTCACGTCATGCGCAACGTCCTGCTCAGGGTTCACGGCGGAAGGCGTCGAAGAAGGCATGGTCTACCTCATACACCATTCTCGGCTTCACGCCGACCGGAATCGAAATGGACTCGCACTTTCGAGGGCAATTATGCCATCGTCGTTCGAGGCTCCCTCGTGGCTCAAGCTGCCACCAATCCCGGCCCTTACTCCCCGATCGTCAGCAGCGACGCATTGCCGCCCGATGCCGTGGTGTTGATGGTCAGCGTGCGTTCGCCGGCGAAGCGCAGCAGGTAGTGCGGACCGCCGGCCTTGGGGCCGGTGCCGGACAGGCCTTCGCCGCCGAACGGCTGCACGCCGACCACCGCGCCGATCTGGTTGCGGTTGACGTAGCAGTTGCCGACGCGCGCGTGCTGGCTGATGTAGTGCACGGTGGCGTCGATGCGGCTGTGCACGCCCAGGGTGAGGCCGTAGCCGGTGCTGTTGATCTCGTCGACGACGTTCTTCAGCTCGCTGGCCTTGAAGCGGATCAGGTGCAGCACCGGGCCGAACACCTCGCGCTTGAGCACCGACAGCGAGGGAATCTCGTAGGCGCGCGGCGCGAAGAAGGTGCCGTGCGCGGTGGCGGCCGGGTCCATCGGCGCTTCGGCGATCATCGATGCCTCCTTGTCCATGCGTTCGGCGTGGGCCACCAGGATGGCCTTGGCGTCCTCGTCAATGACCGGGCCGACGTCGGTCGACAGCAGGCCCGGATCGCCCACCTTCAGCTCGGCCATCGCGCCGGCCAGCATGTCGATCACCTTGTCGGCGATGTCCTCCTGGATGTACAGCACGCGCGCCGCCGAGCAGCGTTGGCCGGCGGACTGGAAGGCCGAGGCGATCACGTCCTTGACGATCTGTTCGGGCAGGGCGGAGGAGTCGGCGATCATCGCGTTCTGGCCGCCGGTCTCGGCCACCAGCACGGCGATCTGCGCGTCGCGCGCGGCCAGCGCGCGGTTGATCGCCCACGCGGTCTCGGTGGCGCCGGTGAACACCACGCCGGCCACGCGCGGGTCGCGGGTGAGCGCGGCGCCTACGGTGGGGCCGTCGCCGGGGACGAACTGCAGCACTTCCTTCGGCACGCCGGCCTCGTGCAGCAGCTGCGTGGCGAGGTGGCCGATCAGGCTGGTCTGTTCGGCCGGCTTGGCGATCACCGTGTTGCCGGCGGCCAGCGCGGCGCTGACCTGGCCGATGAAGATCGCCAGCGGGAAGTTCCACGGGCTGATGCCGACGAACACGCCGCGGCCGCCCAGGTACAGCTGGTTGGTCTCGCCGGTGGGGCCGGGCAGCTGCTCCGGCTCGGCGAACAGGCGGCGTGCCATGGTGGCGTAATAGCGCAGGAAGTCGGCTGCCTCGCGCACCTCGGCGATCGCGTCGGGCAGACTCTTGCCCGCCTCGCGCACGCACAGCGCGATGAACTCGGCCCGCCGCGCCTCCAGCTGATCGGCCGCGAATTCGAGCATGGCGGCGCGATTGGCCACCGGCAGGTTGTTCCAGCGGTCCTGCGCGGCGGTGGCGTTGGCCATTGCCTGATCGACCGTGGCCTGGTCGGCGCTGAGGTAGCTGCCGATGGTGCGGCGGCGATCGGACGGATCGGTGACCTGCACCGTGGGGCCATGGCTGCTGGCGCCGGGCACCAGCGGGCCGGCAGTCCACGGACCGGTCTGCGCGTTGACCGCGGCGGCGAGGTCGTTCAGTTCGTTGTCGTTGGCAAAGTTGACGCCCATGGAATTCTTCCGAAGTTCACCGTAGAGATTGGCCGGCAGCGGGATGCGCGGGTGCGGGATGTGATCGAACGCGCGCACCGTCTCGCAGGGGTCGGCCACCAGCTCGCGCGCGGGCACGTCTTCGTCCACCACACGGTTGACGAAGCTGGTGTTGGCGCCGTTCTCGAGCAGGCGGCGCACCAGGTAGGGCAGCAGGTCCTCGTGCGTGCCCACCGGCGCG
>CALCWL010000486.1 GCA_937906285.1 uncultured Rhodanobacter sp.
TGCCGCGGTCGTCAGGGACTCACCGATACCCCTGCGCCTGCAGCGAGAACAGATGCGCGTAGTGCCCGTTCTCGGCCATCAGTTGTTCGTGGTTGCCGCGTTCGATGATGCGGCCGTCCTGGATCACGATGATCTGGTCGGCCATGCGCACGGTGGAAAAGCGGTGCGAGATCAGGATCGCGATGCGGCCGCCGGAGAGTTCGCGGAAGTGTTCGAAGATGGTGGCTTCGGCTTGCGCATCCATCGCGGCGGTGGGTTCGTCCAGCACCAGGATGTCGGCGCGTGAGCGCATGAAGGCGCGGGCCAGGGCGATCTTCTGCCACTGGCCACCGGAGAGTTCGCGGCCGTCGTTGAACCACTTGCCCAGCTGCGTATCGAAGCCGGCCGGCAGGCTGTCGATGAAGTCGCTGGCCATGCCCTTGTCGCTGGCCTCGCGCCAGCGCGTCTCGTCGTCGAAGTGGGTGACGTCGCCGGCGCCCACGTTCTCGCCCACGCGCATCTGGTAGCGGGCGAAGTCCTGGAAGATCACGCCGATGCGCTGCAGCAGCACGCCCTCGTCCCACTCGCGCAGGTCGGTGCCGTCGAGCAGGATGCGGCCGCTGTCGGGCGTGTACAGGCGCGTGAGCAGCTTGATCAGGGTGGTCTTGCCCGAGCCGTTCTGGCCGACCAGGGCCAGCGATTCGCCTGGGCGGATGTGCAGGTCGATGTCGCGCAGCGCCGGCTCGCCGGCGCCGGGGTAGGTGAAGCTGACCTGCTCGAAGCGGATGCCGTCCTCGGGCTGCGCGCCGCGCTGCGCCATGCCGGCCGCCGGCGGCACCGGGGTTTCCAGGTATTCGTACAGGGTGGAGAGATAGAGGTTGTCCTCGTACATGCCGCCGATCGCCGACAGCATCGCCGACACCGCCGACTGGCCCTGGCGGAACAGCGCCAGGTACATCGTCATCTGGCCCAGGGTGATGCGTGCCATCACGGTGCTGGCGGCAATCCACGCATAGGCGCCGTACAGCGCCAGCGTGCCCAGCAAACCCAGCACGAAACCCCAGCTGTCGCGACGCACGGCAAGGTCGCGGTCGGCGCGGTACAGGGTGTGGAAGATGTCGCGGTAGCGTTGCAGCAGCAGCGGGCCCAAGCCGAACAGCTTCACTTCCTTGGCGTGGTCCTCGCGCGCCAGCACGGTTTCCAGATACAGCTGCATGCGCGTTTCCGGCGAACGCCAGCGGAACAGGCGGAACGCGTCGCCGGAGAACTTGGTCTCGGCGAAGAATGAGGGCAGGCCGGCCAGCAGCAGCACCGCCACCGCCCACGGCGAGAACTGGAACAGCAGGCTGCCGTAGCTGAGCAGTGAGATCGCGTTCTGGCCCAGCCCGAACGTGCGCGTGACCAGCGACAACGGCCGGCTCGATGCCTCGCGCCGGGCGCGGGTGAGCTTGTCGTAGAACTCCGAATCCTCGAAGTGCGCTAGCTCCAGGGTCAGCGCCTTCTCCAGGATCATCACGTTGACGCGCTGGCCCAACTGCGCCCGCAGCAGCGACTGGCACAGCGACAAACCGCGCTGCGCGCCGGCCAGCGCCGCCACCAGCACGCCTTCCAGCGCCACCCATTCGAAGACCGATCGCAGCGGCGCGTGGCCGTCTGTGGCCCAGACGCGGCTGGCGGCCACCACCGCGTCGACGATGTGCGCACCGACCCAGGCGATGCCGGCCGGCAGCAGGCCGGCGACCAGGGTGAGCGCGGCCAGCGCGACGGTCAGCGCGTGGCTGGTGCTCCAGACCAGTTCCAGCGCGCGCCCGCTGTAGCGGAACACGCCGAGGAAGCTGCGCGCGATTTCCTTTGGTGGAGCGGGAAGGGGCGACATGGGGTGGCACGTGGAAGATCGTCGGCAGGCGCAGACAGCGCGCGGAGCTCCCGACATGGGGCCCTTGCCGCCTCGCGCAAGGCGGCACCTGTCATAGGAGCGCCCTTGGGCGCGATGCTTTTCACTGCTGCACGAAGAACATCGCGCACGAGTGCGCTCCTACAAAGAGGCCTGGTAGAGCTCGGGGAACAGCCGCTGCAGGTGGGCCACCTTGGGCGCATCGTTGATCACGATGTACGGGTTGTGCGGGTGCAGGTCGTAATAATGCTGGTGATAGGCCTCGGCCGGGTAGAACGCCGTGAGCGGAACCACCTGGGTGACGATCGGCGCGGCGAACGCATGGGCCGCCGTCAGCTGCGCGATGTAGCCGGTGGCGATCTTCTTCTGTTCGTCGTTGCCGTAGAAAATCACCGAGCGGTATTGGGTGCCGCGGTCCGGCCCTTGCCGGTTGAGCTCGGTGGGGTTCAGCGCCACCGAGAAGAACACCTGCAGCAGCGTGCCGTAGCTGACCCGGGACGGGTCGAACTCGACCTGCACCGACTCGGCGTGGCCGGTGTCGCCGTCGCTGACCTCATCGTAGTGGGCGGTGCTGGCGGTGCCGCCGGAATAGCCGGCGGTGACCTGATGCACGCCCTTCACGCGCTCGAACACCGCCTCGATGCCCCAGAAGCAGCCGCCGGCGAACACGGCCATCTCGTCGTGCGCGGTGGAAGGCGCCGCGTCGACGACGGGCGCGGGCAGGCGCACGGCTTCATGGGCGGCCGCGGCGCTCTGGCAGGAAGCGAGGCCGGCGAGCAGGACGGCGCCGGCAAACGGAAACAGGCGAAACAGGCGTGGGCGGATCATGGGCAACCTCGCGGACGATGGCAGGCGGACGCACTCACCCAGCCATTCGCCGGCCGGACCGCGGCGGTTACCCGCGACGGCGCGGCGCTACCATGGGCTGCGAATTCGCTGGAGGGTCGCATGTCTGACGCTGTCAATCTGGACACCTACCTGAGCCGCGTCGGTTGGTCCGCTCCGGTCGGGGTCAATCTGGCGACCCTGCGCGGGCTGGCCATCGCGCACGTGGCCACGATCCCGTTCGCCAACCTCGATCCGCTGATGGCCCGGCCGGTTGATCTCGGTCTGGCGGCGTTGCAGCGCAAGCTGGTCGACGAGGGCCGTGGCGGCTACTGCTTCGAGCAGAACTTGCTGTTCGAAGCGATGCTGCGCGAGATCGGCTTCGAGGTGAGCGGCCTGATCGCCCGCGTGCTGTGGGGTCATCCGGAGGATACGCAAACCCCGCAGAGCCACATGCTGTTGCGCGTCGAGCTGGAGGGCGAGAGCTGGCTGGTCGACGTGGGCTTCGGTGGCCACGTGCTCACCGGGGCGCTGCGATTGCAGAGCGGCATCGAGCAGGCCACCACGCACGAGCCGTTCCGCTTGCTGGAACGCGATGGCGAGTGGCGCATGCAGTCGCTGGCGCATGGCCTGTGGCGCACGCTGTACCGGTTTGACCTGCGCGCGGTGCCGATGGTCGATTACGTGGTGGCCAATCATTACGTGTCGAGCCACCCGGCCTCGCGCTTCGTCAGCCATCTCTTGCTCGGCCGCACCACCGCGGATCGACGGTTGGGCCTGCTCGACTACGAGTTCACCATCCGTCGCGATGGCCAGGAGCCGGAGCGCCGGCAACTGCGCGACGTGGCCGAGCTGCGCGAGGTGATGGAAGGTGAATTCCTGCTGCCAGCTTCCGCGGTCGAAGCGCTGGGCGATCGCCTGCAAGGCTTGCCGCGCGCCTGATTCAGCGGTGTCCGCCGACCGACGGGCGGCCGTCCTCGTCGCCCAGCGGGTCGGCCAGCACATGGATCTCCACATCGTCGAGGGTGACGAACTGGCCCGCGCGGATCTTGCAGGTTTTGCGCAGTTCCACGGTGCCGTCGACTTTCACCGCTCCGCTGGCCACGATCGCCTTGCCGGCGCCGCCGCTGTCGCACAGGCCGACCAGCTTCAGCAGCATGTTGAGTTCGACGTAGCCGCCTTCCAGTTCAAATTCGATGGTCTGCATGGTTTTCCGGGCCGGTCACAAGGGAAGAGGGTTCGAAGTCGCTGTCAGGCAGCGCCAGGAAGGCAAACCAGGGGCGGTCGTGTTCCTCGCCGAAGGTGGCGGCGTCATCCAGCACGCCGAGCAGGATCTCGTAGTCGTGGCCGGCCGCCGCGCGCAAGTCGTCGGCGTGCGCGAACAGCAGCACGTGCCCCCACGCCGGCAGCCAGCCGAGGTCGCGCAGGCAGTCGGCCAGCGCGTCCCAGTTGTGGCCGAAGGTCGCCGGCAGTTGCAGCGACGCGGCCAGCCGGCGCAGCAGTTCGTCCTTGTCGTGGCAGCCGGCAAGGTCGGTGCGACACACGTGCAAATCGTCACGTGCCGCGATGCGGGCCAGCCGATCGAGATCGTCGATGCCGACGAAATACACGCCGCTCAGCGCGGGCCGGGTCAGGTCCAGGTCGAAACGGTCCGCGCTCATCGCGCCACCTCGAAGCGGCGGAAGCTGCGGTAGTGATCGTCGGTGTAGTACCACACCGTCGGTGGCGTGCCGCCGGTGACGATGCGCCGCGCGCCGCGGTTGCGCGCTCCGGGCGTCTCCACCGTGTATTCGTGGTAGTAGCCGCGCGGCTGCTGCGGCAGCAGGCCCTCGTAGTTGCCGAACACGGCGCCATCCTGGGAGTGCTCGAACGGGCCGCCGCCGACGATCCGCTGCACCATCGCGCGCGCCTGCGGCGGCAGCGAAGCCATCGGGTCGTCCGCCGCTGCCGCACGCGTGGCGACAGTGTTGCCGGGGGTGCCGGCAGGCGCGCCCGGTACCTCGCCATGGCGCTGCCACAGCAGCACGGCGACGATGGCGATCAGCAGCAACAGCAGCGGTTGAAGACGGCGCATGG
Source organism: uncultured Rhodanobacter sp. (assembly GCA_937906285.1). GTDB lineage: Bacteria > Pseudomonadota > Gammaproteobacteria > Xanthomonadales > Rhodanobacteraceae > Rhodanobacter. Next base: position 4,775 of record CALCWL010000486.1, read on the forward strand.
TTCTCGCGACAGGCGGTGGCGAGGCGAGCTTAGCAGGGCCGAACGGGGCTGCAGGCTTTCTTCATCGAAGGAAATTGCGCACACTCCGCCTTCCTCTCGATACCGCGCGTGCGCCTGCCCACCCGACTTCCGGAGCCCGGATGAGCACCACCTCCGACCATGATCGCGGCCGCTTGCCGCGCCAGATCGCCTACATCATCGGCAACGAGGGCTGCGAGCGTTTCTCGTTCTACGGGATGCGCAACATCCTCACCCCGTTCCTGATCACCACGCTGCTGCTGTACCTGCCCGAAGGGCAGCGCATGCTGGCGGCGAAGGACGTGTTCCACACCTTCGTGATTGGCGTGTACTTCTTCCCGCTGCTCGGCGGCTGGATCAGCGACCGCTTCTTCGGCAAGTACAACACCGTGCTGTGGATGAGCCTGGTGTATTGCGCCGGCCATGCCTGCCTGGCGATCTTCGAGAACAACCGGCTGGGATTCTTCACCGGGCTGGGCCTGATCGCGCTGGGTGCGGGCGGCATCAAGCCGCTGGTGGCGTCGTTCGTGGGCGACCAGTTCGACCAGTCGAACAAGCACCTGGCGAAGATGGTGTTCGACGCGTTCTACTGGATCATCAACTTCGGCTCGTTCTTCGCCTCGCTGCTGATGCCGCTGTTCCTGCATCACTTCGGCGCGGCGGTGGCGTTCGGCATTCCCGGCGGCCTGATGTTCATTGCCACGGTGGTGTTCTGGCTGGGCCGCAAGCAGTACGTGATGGTGCCGCCCGGGCCGCCGGACCAGCATGCGTTTTCGCGGGTGATCCGCACCGCGCTTCTGGCGCAGCGCCCCGGGCAGGCGCGGCCCGGCCTGTGGCTGGCGATCGCTGCGGTGGTGGTGGCCATCGCCTCGTTCGCGCTGGCGCCCTCGCTCGGCTTCGTGATCGCTGCATGCATCGCCCTGGTGGTGCTGATCGGCGGTGTCGGCGGCGGCGCCTGGTTGCAGATGGAGCGCGCGCGGGGGGTGCATCCGGACCACGCCGTCGATGGCGCGCGCAACGTGCTGCGCGTGCTGGTGATCTTCGCGCTCACCACGCCGTTC
>CALCWL010000487.1 GCA_937906285.1 uncultured Rhodanobacter sp.
CGCGGGTCGTCGCTGCCGGGGAAATCGACCTGGCGCGGGGTGACGCCGGTGGCAACCACCACCTCGTCGTAGCCGCCATCGCGCAGCACGGCAACATCGGCGTTCTCGCCCAACCGCAGCTCGACGCCGGTATCGCGCAGCTGGTGGCCGAAGTAGCGCAAGGTCTCGTGGAACTCTTCCTTGCCCGGGATCTGCTTGGCGACGTTGAACTGCCCCCCGATCTCGTCGGCACGGTCGATCAGGGTCACCCGGTGGCCGCGCTTGCCCAGCGTGCTGGCGCAAGCCATGCCGGCGGGGCCGGCACCGATCACCGCGATGCGCCTCGGCGCGCGGGTCGGTTTGATCTTCAACTCGGTTTCGTGGCAGGCGCGCGGGTTGACCAGGCAACTGGCGCGTCTGTTCTGGAACACGTGGTCCAGACAAGCCTGGTTGCAGGCGATGCAGGTGTTGATGCGTTCGCTGCGTCCCGCCCTGGCCTTGTTCACCCAGGCCGGATCGGCCAGCAGCGGGCGCGCCATCGAGACCATGTCGGCGTCGCCGTCGGCGAGGATGCGTTCGGCCACCTCGGGCATGTTGATGCGATTGGTGGCCACCAGCGGGATCGAGACCTCGCCCATGAGCCGGCGTGTGACCCAGGCGAAACCGGCGCGCGGCACGCTGGTGACGATGGTCGGCACGCGCGCCTCATGCCAGCCGATGCCGGTGTTGATGATGCTGGCGCCGGCGGCCTCGATGGCCTTGGCCAGAGCCAGGATCTCGTCCCAGTTCTGGCCGTCGTCGACCAGGTCCAGCATCGACAAGCGATAGATGATGATGAAATCGCGGCCGACGGCCGCGCGCGTTCGCCGCACGATCTCCACCGCAAAGCGCATGCGTCGCTGCGCATCGCCGCCCCACGCGTCGTCGCGCCGGTTGGTGCGCGCGGCGATGAATTCGTTGATCAGGTAACCCTCCGAGCCCATCACCTCGACGCCGTCGTAGCCCGCTTCCCGGGCCAGTTGCGCGCAGCGGACGAAGTCGCCGATGGTGCGCTCGACTCCGCGTGGCGACAGCGCGCGCGGGGTGAAGGGCGTGATCGGCGACTTGATCCGCGACGGCGCCACGGACAGTGGGTGATAGCCGTAGCGCCCGGCGTGCAGGATCTGCATGCAGATGCGGCCGCCTTCGGCGTGGACGGCGGCGGTGAGCTTGCGGTGGCGCGGCTTGTGCCAGGGCATCGTGAGGCGGCCGCCGAACGGTTTGAGCCAGCCCTCGATGCTGGGCGAGATGCCGCCGGTGACCATCAGCCCCACGCCGCCGCGGGCGCGTTCGGCGAAATAGGCAGCCAGCTTGTCGTAGTCGCGGGCGCGATCTTCCAGTCCGGTGTGCATCGAACCCATCAGGATGCGGTTGGGCAAAGTGACGTGGCCCAGATCCAGCGGGGCGAACAGCTTGGGGTAGTTCATGCGATCCACGCGGCTTCAAACGATCGTATGAATGTGCCGGCAATGGGCCTGCAAAAGCAAGCGGAGCGAGAGACGGAGCCGTCAGGCCAGCAGCTGCCGCACCAGGGCGATGTAGCGGCGCATGGCTTCCTCGACAGGAACGCCGTTCAACTGCGCCCAGGCTTCATGCTTGGCAGTGCCCACGAAATCGAAAAAGCCCGGCTGGGTCTGCTTGAGGTCGCCCTCGGTGCCTTGCTTGTACAGGGCGTAGAGTCTGAGCAGGGTGTCGTTGTCCGGCCGTTTGGCCAGGCCTTTGACATCCTCGGCAGCTTGCTCGAACTCACGACGCAGATCGTTCATGAGGCAATGGACCTGCGGCGGGCGGGAGACACGATGGATAGCACGCGTTCGGAAGAGGGTCAACGCGTTAGACTGCGCGCTTCCCAAACCGCCAGGACGCTTCGATGAGCCATGCCGCCGCCGTTCCCGTGCTTGCCATCGACGGGCCGTCCGGGTCGGGCAAGGGCACGATCAGCGCGCTGGTGGCCGAGCGGCTGGGCTGGCGCCTGCTGGATTCCGGGGCGTTGTATCGCGCGGTGGGCTACGCTGCCGGCATGGCCGGGCTGGACCTGTCCGATGCCGACGCGATGGCCCGCTGCGCGCAGACCACGAAGATCCAGTTTCGTGCCGCCGAGACCGGAGGCGGCGCCCGGGTGATCGTCAACGGGCACGATGCCACTGACGAATTGCGCACGGAAACGGCCGGTGCGGCGGCGTCGGCGATTGCCTCCATGCCCAGCGTCCGCGAGGCCCTGGTGGCGCTGCAATTGGGCTTTCGCAAGGCGCCCGGGCTGGTCGCGGATGGGCGCGACATGGGTACGGTGATCTTCCCGGATGCCGCGTTCAAGGTTTTCCTCACCGCAAGCGCCGCCGAGCGGGCGAAAAGGCGCTATAAGCAGTTGAAGGAAAAGGGGCTCAGCGTTACACTTGCCGGCCTTCAGCGCGAAATTGAGGCGCGTGACAGCCGCGATGCATCGCGTGCGGTCGCGCCACTCAAGCCCGCCGATGACGCGGTGTTGGTGGATACCACCGGCATGGCCATCGACGAGGTCGTGGCTAAAGTACTCGCCGTCGTGCAGTCCTGAGCGGATTGCGCGGCGGCTTTTGTGCCCCTGCCGCGGCAGGGGTTGACCCACGGTGACAACGTTCGGCCCGAAGGGCCGTCGCGGCCACCCCCAACCGGTGGACCGGGAAGTTCGTGCGCAACACCCAACCTGGCGCAGCGAGCCCTAAGGTCTTTTCCCACTATGGAATCAACATGACTGAAAGTTTTGCCGAACTGTTTGAACAGAGCCAGCAGGCCATCTCCAAGCTGAAGCCCGGCGCCATCGTCACCGGCATCGTCGTGGAAATCCGCAACGACGTCGTCGTGATCAATGCAGGCCTGAAGAGCGAAGGCATCGTCCCGATCGAGCAGTTCAAGAGCGAGGAAGGTGTGCTGGAGGTGCAGGTTGGCGACGAGGTGAAGGTGGCCCTCGAAGCCCTGGAAGACGGTTTCGGCGAGACCAAGCTGTCGCGCGAGAAGGCCAAGCGCTCGATGGTGTGGGACGACCTGGAGCAGGCGTTCGACAAGGAAGAGACCATCGTCGGCATGATCTCCGGCAAGGTCAAGGGCGGCTTCACCGTCGACATCAAGGATGTC
>CALCWL010000488.1 GCA_937906285.1 uncultured Rhodanobacter sp.
TCCTGCTGCAGCACCTGGATGTCGAAATCGGGGTATTGCTCCAGCATCGCGCGCGGATCGTCGCTCACGTTGCCGGAAGTCAGCACTGCCAGCGCGCAGCGCCGAAGCAGCGCATGCAGCCCCGAACCGCTGGCCCCGCGCAGCCGCGCCACCTCGTGCCGCGAGAGCACGTCGAGCCCGCCGATCGGCGTGATGCGGGCGCTCACCACGCCCGGTTTGCCGGCACGGCCGGCCTGGGAATCATTCATCCACCACTCTCCTGCCGCTGACGACCCGACTGCCTCATGCAGTGTCGTGGCGGGTTGCCAAGCATCCGCTGCGCGAATCATCGGGTCAAGACAACACGATGCCGATGTGCCTTCGCAAAAAAAAACCGGCACCCTGAGGTGCCGGTCGTTTCGGAACGATGCCGCGATCAGAACGTGTAGCGCAACGTCAGCATGGCCGACCAGCGCGACACCACGCGGGTCGGGTTGGAACCGGCGTCGTAGCGGATCAGCTGCTGCGGCTGGTAATTGCCATTCTGGTCGGTGGGCAAGTAGTAGATGTACTGGCCCTGCGCATTCACGCCGTCGTAGCCGGCCAGCGTGCGCGTGTTGAACTGGCCATTGACGGTCTGGCCCCAGTCGCTGTCGAGCAGGTTGAGGAAGTTGTAGACGTCCAGACGCACGACGCCCTTGTTGCCCTTGAAGATGCCCGGGACTTCCTGCGAGAAGCTCATGTCGAGCTGATTGACCCAACCGTAATGATCGGTGTTGCGGCCGGCGATCTGGCCCCGGTGACGGCTCAGGTACTTGTTGCCCGCAATGTAGTCCTGGAACTGCTGGATCAGTTCGGGCGATGCGCTGCCGTAGCTGACCTTGGGGTCATTCACCGTCGGGATGTAGATCGGGTCCTGATAGGTGATGCCGTCGCCGTTGGAGTCGCCGGAGAAGATCCAGCTGTACGGCAGGCCGCTGTGGCCGCTGTAGAACGCCGACACGCTGGTCTTGTAGTTGCCGAAGAACGCATGCTGCCAGGTCAGCGACGCCTTGAGCGCCCGCGGGATGTTGCGGTCGGCGGTGGCGGCGACTTCGTCATTGACGTTTTCGCGCACCACGTACTTGTAGCCGGAGAACGCCTGCGAGCTGTTGCCCGGGTTGACCTCGGTGGCATGGCTGAAGGTAAGGCTCACGTTACCGAACCAGCTTTCCGAGAAGGGCTTGGCCAGCGCCAGGGTCAAACTGTCGGACTTGCCCTTGCCGGTGTTGGTGAGCAGGGTGGACTGCTGGTCGAACGCCCGGTCGCGATTGGCCGCCGCATCCTTGCTGCTGCCGCGCTCGCCCGGGGTCTTCCAGTACTGGAAGCGGCCGTCAGGCATCGTGCCGGTCGGCGCACCGATGTTGATGGCCTTGTAGAAGATCGCGTTGTCGGCCTGGATGTGCTGCAACTCCACCGAGCTGATCAGACCCCACCACGGCAGTTCGGCATCGAATGCCAGGGTGGTCTTCCACACGCTGGGCAGCTTGAAGTCGGGGTCGATCGTGTCGACGACGCCCGCCGGCTGGACTTGCGTGCCGGTCGGAATGTTCTGGTGGTACGGGTCCGGGCTGAACGCCGCATCCGCCGGATCGAACGACGAATAGCTGGCCACGGTAAGGCCGTTGTTCTGGTAGGGATTGGTCATCCATACCGTGGGCGGCGTGGTCTGGAACAGGCCGATGCCGCCGCGCAACTGCATCATGCGCTCGGTGTTGAACGCGTAGTTGAACGCGAAGCGCGGCTCGACCACCTTGTTCTTGCTGCCCAGGCTGCTGTTGTTCGGGTAACCGAACGACTGCTGGAAGGCGGCATTGTAGAACGGGGCATGGTCGGACTGCGGAATGTTCATGCGCAGACCGTAGGTCACCGACAGGTTGTTGTTGACCTGCCAGGTGTCCTGGATGAACGGGCTGTACTGGCTGTACACCCACTGTGCCGCCACGTCGTTGAGGGTATAGCCCGGCGCGGGCTGATACAGGAAGTACGAGTCGTAGTCGCCGGCAGCGAAATTGGTCAACCCGTAGAACGTGTAATTGCCGTGCTGGGTGCGACCGAACAGGTTGTAGATCTTGTCCCGCTGGAAGTCGATGCCGCCCTTGATGGTGTGGTCGCCGAGGAAATAGGTGCCGGCAATGAAGGCCGACCACTTCTTGGTGCTGATGGCATTCTCGTGGCGATACTGATCCTCGCCCAGGTTGACCGACGGACCCTTGTTGTCGTTGCTCAGGTAGACCTTCACCTGCGGCTGGTTGATCGCGTTGCCGGCCAGCTGCTCGAACGTCTGGTAGCTGATCTTGGCTTCGGTCGAGAAGTTCTCGCTCCAGTCATCGTAGAACTGCAGCGCGGCGTTCTTGGTCAGGCTGTCTTTGCTGTACCAGTAGCTGTCCAGGCCCACTTCCTTGGAGCTGTTGCCCTGCACGATGGGCTGGTTCTCCTTGGTGTACTGGTAGGTGAAGCTGGCACGATGGTCGTTGTTGATGTTCCAGTCGATCTTGCCGAGGTAGCGCTTGTCGGTCAGACCGACCGCACCGCCACCCAGGCTGCCCGGCTGCAGACCGAGCGCCTTGGCCGTATCGATCACCTGCTGCAGGTCGCTGGGCGAGATCTTGTTGGAGGTGGATGCACCGGTCAGCGACGGGTCCAGGCCATTGGACGAGTCCGCGCCGATGCCCGTGGTCTTTTCCTGCTCGGCGGAGAAGAAGAAGAACAGCTTGTCCTTGATGATCGGCCCGCCCACGGTGACGCCGCCGGTCCAGTCGCGCTGGTAGCCGGTGTAGTCGTAACCGCGGTCGCCGCTGTCCAGCCAGCCGGCGTTGCCGACCATCTTGTTGGCATTGCGATAGGCGTAGTACACCGAGCCGTGGAACTCGTTGGTGCCCGACTTGGTGACCGCATTGATGTCGGCACCGACCGTGTCGGAGGTGACGTCGAAATTGGCGGTGGAGATGTTGTACTCGCCGATCGTGTCGACCGAAATCGGCGAACCCTGGTACGGCAGGCCATTGGCGTTCAGGCCGTAGGGGTCGCCCTGGGAAATGCCGTCGACGCTGATGTTGTTGAAGCGGTTCGGCAGGCCGGCCATCGAGATCGAACCGTCGCCCTGGTCGGTCACGTTGATGCGCGGGTCGAGGCGCGCGATGTCGTCGATCGAACGGTTGCCCTGCGGCGTCGTCTCCAGCTCGCGCTGCGAGACGTTCATCGACAGGCCCTTGTTGTCCGCCGAGAAAATCTGGCTGAGCGCCGAGGTGGTGACCGTGACCGCGCTGAGGTCCTTGGCCTGAACCCCGGATGTGCTCATCTGCACGTTGATCGAGGATACCTGGCCCAGTTGCAGGTAGACGTTGTTCTTTTCCGCCTGCCCCATGCCCGTCTTGGACACGGTGATGTCGAACGGGCCGCCCACGCGCAGGCCCTGCGCGGTGTAGCGGCCGTCGGCGTCGGTGGTGACCGTCTTGGTGGTGCCTGACGGCTCGTGCACGATCTGCACGGTGGCTCCGGCCACCGGCTGGCCACTGGCGTCGACGATTCGACCCGTCGCACCGGAGGAGGTCACGTTCTGGGCGGCCGCCGGCGCGCCCGCAAGCAACGCAGCAATCGCAAGTGGCAGCAATTTGGCGCGAATTCGGCTGTTCATGTCTTGTTCGTCCCTCGGGTCCACGACAAAAAAAGGTATGTACGGAATCAAACATGCCGCGACCCGGGATGGCCCAGGCGTGGTGGCGAAGCGTTTGATGGCCCTGCTCAACTCCCGGTATCGGTCCGCGCGGGACCGATGCTGGGCGGCTGGCAGCTGTCTCCCTCTGCCAACCAATTGTTAAAGAATTTTAACGGCATTGTATGACACTTTCATGCCAGTGGCACGTCACCCCGGCGACGGCCAACCGCCCCCGCGGGGCATGGTTTTCAGGGCATCGAACGCAGGAACGAGGCCACGCCGGACATGAACATCTGTACCGACAAGGCGATCAGCAGCATGCCCATCACGCGTTCCAGCGCGGTCAGCACGCTCTCGCCGAGCCAGCGGAACAGGTAGGTCGAGCTGAGCAGGATGATCGCGGTGGCCAGCCACGCCAGCAGCAGCGCCAGCACCCAGTCTGCGGTGCGGCCGGGCTGGGTGTTGGTCAGCAGCAGCAGGGCGGCCATGGCCGACGGTCCGGCCACGCCGGGGATCGCCATCGGCACGATGAAAGGCTCGCCCTGCCCGGGCTTGCCGAAGATGCCGCTGCCGTCGGCCGGCGGGAACACCATGCGGATGCCGATCAGGAACAACACGATGCCGCCGGCGACACTGATCGAGTCGGGCTTGAGTTGCATCAGGTGCAGGAATTGCTGGCCACCGAACAGGAACACCAGCAGCACGCCCAGCGCAATCAGCAGCTCGCGCACCATCACCCGACGCCGGCGTCGCGGCGGCACATCCTTGAGCAGGCTGAGGAAGATCGGGATGTTGCCCAGCGGGTCCATGATCAGGAACAACATGATCCCCGCCGACAACGTGGTCATTTGCGCTTCCATTTCGACTCCCTGGAGACAGCTTGGCGACGTGCGGCCGGTTCGTGCGCGCGCAGGAGCCCGCTCGCGGGCGATGCCGTCGTTCTCATGCGCGATGTAAAGATCAAGGCAACAGCGTCGCCCGCGAGCGCACTCCTACGACAGTGGGTCGGGGCGAAGATCCAGCACCGCACCGCGTACCGCCTGCGCCCGCGGGCCGAGCAGGTAGATGGCCGCCTCGGCGGTGGCGTCCGGCGTGGGCTGCTGCATGATGTCGTCGCCGAAATAGGCCAGCCGGCGCAGCGCCGTGCGCATCGGCGCAGGCAGCAGCGCATGCACGCGCAGGGAGGTCTCGTCGGTTTCCTCATGCAGGATCGCCACCAGCCGCTCCAGCGCGGCCTTGGACACGCCGTAACCGCCCCAGTGCGCACGCCGCAGCAGCTCGGGGCTGTCGAGCACGAATACCACGGCGCTGTCGGCGGCCTCGGTCAGCAGCGGCATGCAGGCCTGGGTCAGCGCGAACGGCGCGTTGACGTTGACGTGCATCGCGCGCAACCAGTCGTCCGGCCGCTGCATGGAAATCGGTGTGAGCCCGGCGAAACTGGCCGCGCAATGCACGATGCCGTCCAGGCGGCCAAGATCGCGCTGCAAGCCGTCGGCCAGTGCGACGTACTCGCGCGGGGTGGCTACCTCCATGTCCAGTGGATGGATCACCGGCTCGGCCAGGCCCTCCTCGCGCATCGCGTCATAGAGCTTCTCCAGCTGGCGCTTGCGCTTGCCGGTGATGACCACGGTGGCCCCGGCCAGCGTGGCCGCGCGCACCACCGCGCTGCCGAGTCCGCCATAGGCACCGGTCACCAGTACCACGCGACCGGCGAGGCTGCCGGCCTCGGGCCGCCAACCGGCGGGCAGACGCGCCGCGGGCAAGCCGCTCAAGAGGTTGCCCCCGCCACGTCGCTGGCCATGCGGGCAAGCTCCCCGGAGGACATCAGCTCCTCGATGATGTCGCAGCCGCCGATCAATTCGCCGTTGATGAACAGTTGCGGGAACGTCGGCCAGTTCGCGAAGTGCGGCAGCGCGGCGCGCACCTGCGGATCGGCCAGCACGTTGACTGCGTGGAATGCCGCTCCTGCCCGGGTCAGCGCCTGCGCGGCGCGACTTGAAAAACCGCACATGGGATATTGCGGCGTGCCCTTCATGAAAAGCACGATGGGATGCTCGGCCAGCATCGCCTTGATTGGCTCGTTGATGTCCATGGTGATGTTTCATCTTTACAATGCAGGCAAGCCGCTATTGTATCAGCCGCCCGTCGGCCGCCACCTGTTGCCCCGACATTTTCTCCCTCAGCAACATCCCAAGGAGTCGCTCATGGCCATCGAACTTCCCCCGCTTCCGTACGAAAAGAATGCACTGGAGCCGCACGTCTCCGCCGAGACGCTCGAGTACCACTACGGCAAGCATCACCAGGCCTACGTGACCAATCTCAACAAGCAGATCGAGGGCACCGAGTTCGCCGATGCGAAGCTCGAGGACATCATCCGCAAGTCCTCCGGCGGCATCTTCAACAATGCCGCGCAGACCTGGAACCACACCTTCTACTGGAACTCGATGAGCCCGAACGGCGGCGGCGAGCCCACCGGCAAGCTCGCCGACGCGATCAACAAGGCGTTCGGCTCGGTGGCCAAGTTCAAGGAGGAGTTCAGCAAATCCGCCGCCGGCAACTTCGGCTCGGGCTGGACCTGGCTGGTGCAGCGCCCGGATGGTTCGCTCGGCATCGTCAACACGTCCAACGCCGGCACGCCGATCACCGGCAGCGACAAGCCGCTGTTCACCGCCGACGTGTGGGAGCACGCCTACTACATCGACTACCGCAACGCTCGTCCGAAGTACCTGGAAGCGTTCTGGAATCTGGTCAACTGGGATTTCGCCGCGAAGAACCTGGTCTGATTCCGCAGCCCAACGAAAAGGCGGCGCCGGTGGCGCCGCCTTTTTTTGTGCAACTCTCCGTAGAAGCGCACCCTGCACGCGATGCTCTTCGTCACGTGACGAAAAGCATCGCGCCCAAATGCGCTCCTACGCGTCAGTCAGCGCGCGCAGCACCGGCTCGACTTGAGCCTCACGCCCCAGCGCCTGCGCGATCTCGCGCAAGCGCGACGCCAGCGTGGCGGCATCGGGAGCGCACACGGTCGCGTGACCGACCTTGCGCCCCGGTCGGGGCTGCTTGCCGTAGTCGTGCCAGTGGGCATCCACGCAGCGCAGTACCGGCGCGGCATCGGGCAGCTCGCCGATCCAGTTGAACATGGCCGCCATGCCCCGCACGCCGGTGTCTCCCAGCGGCAGGCCGAGCACGGCGCGCACGTGGTTCTCGAACTGGCTGGCGTGCGCGCCCTCGATCGTCCAGTGGCCGGAGTTGTGCACGCGAGGGGCCATTTCGTTGCCGAGCAATTCGCCGTCACGCACGAACAGTTCCAGCGCGAACACGCCGACGTAGCCCAGGCGTTCGGCCAGGGTGCGCGCATGCTCGCTGGCGCGCTGCTGCAGCGGGCCGAGATCCGGCGCCGGCGCGAGACTCATCGACAACACGCCGTCGACGTGCCAGTTGCCGGTCAGCGGCCAGGTGCGGAACTCGCCATCGCGCCCGCGCACGGCGATCACCGACAGCTCGCGCTCGAACGGCACGAAGGCTTCCAGGATCAATCCCAGCGTGGCCGCCTGGGCGCCCAGCGCCGCCCATGCCGCATCCGCGTCGGCCGCCGTGGCCAGCCGGAACTGGCCCTTGCCGTCGTAGCCCAGGCGGCGTGTCTTGAGGATGGCCGGGGCGCCGACCGTGGCCAGCGCCTGATCCAGCTGCTCACGGCTATCGACCGCCATGAACTCGGTGGTGGCCAGGCCACAGTCGCGAAACAGGGTTTTCTCGGCCAGCCGGTCCTGCGCCACCGCCAGCGCCTCGGGAGCCGGATGCACGGCGACCCGCTCGGCCAGCCAGCGCGCGGCGTCGGCCGGCACGTTCTCGAAATCGAAGGTGACCACGTCCACCCGGCGGGCGAACGCCTCCAGCGCGGCGCGATCGTCCCAACCGGCCACCACCAGCGGCGCCACCTGCCCGGCGCACGCATCGGCGGAGCCATCCACGACCAGGCAGTTCGCCCCCAGCGGTGCGGCCGCCACGGCCAGCATGCGGGCGAGTTGTCCACCACCCAGGATGCCCACCACGGGCTGCTTGCGGTCGATCATGCCCGCGGGTCCGGCTGGGCGAGCACGGCTTGCGTCTGGCGCGCGCGCCATTGATCCAGCGCGCCGGCCAGCGCGGGGTCGTGCAGGGCCAGCACGGCGGCGGCCAGCAAGGCGGCATTGACCGCCCCGGCACGTCCGATCGCCAGCGTACCGACCGGAACCCCGGCCGGCATCTGCGCGATCGACAGCAGCGAGTCCATGCCGCTGAGGGCCTTGGACTGCACCGGCACGCCGAACACCGGCAGGCGGGTCTTGGCCGCCAGCATGCCCGGCAGGTGGGCGGCGCCGCCGGCGCCGGCGACGACAACCTGAATGCCCCGCCCGGCCGCTTGTTCGGCGTAACTGAACAGCAGATCCGGCGTGCGGTGGGCCGAGACCACGCGGACCTCGTGGGGCACGCCCAGCTCGGTCAGCACGTCGGCGGTGTGCTGCATGGTTTCCCAATCCGAATGCGAACCCATCACCACGCCCACGCGTGGTGTTTTTGTGGCTGCTGTCATGGCCGGAGTGTCCAAAAACCGTTATTGTACGGGCTTTCCCGACCCGACACACCCGAACCCCGATGATGGACAAGCGCCTGCTCGACATCCTGTGCTGCCCCGTCAGCAAGACCCCGCTGCGAGCGGTGACGCGCCCGCAACTGGAGGCGCTGAACGAGGCCATCGCCGCAGGCAAGGTCGATACGGTGGCCGGCGTGCCGGTGCGAGAGAGGGTGGCCGAGGCGCTGATCACCATCGACCGCAAGGTCATTTACCGCATCGAGGACGGCATTCCGGTGATGCTGCCGGAGGAAGGCATCGGCACCTTGCAGCTGGCCGATTTCCCCACCGGCCAGGGCTAGCGTGTCGCGGCGGGCGGGAACGGGCATGACAGGCGTGCGCGAATTGGCTTATTGTCGGCCTCTGCGCAAGCCTGCAGGAACCGGCCGTGCGTGCTACAGGTCAGGGGAACAGGGCGATGAACGAGGCCAATGAGCCAACCCGGGTAGTCAACTTGAGTCAGCGCCTGGACCCTTCCAGCGAGCGCGTGGGCGAGTTGCTCAATGCCGTGCGCGGCATCGCCAACAAGCGTTTGCAGCAATGGGTGGGCAATGCCTTCGAGCAGGTCGACGACGCCTTGTTCGACCTGGCCGAGAAAGCCGAGAACAACGCGGCGCAGATGCACTACTTCGACGGCATGCGCGAGGTACGCAAACGCCGCCCCGGCATCGAGCGCAACTTCCTCAACGCCATCGCTCGCAAGCTCGGCGATCTGGCGCATCCCGGCAAGGCCGCCGTGCCGGCAGGAACACCCTCGTTCGGCGCCACCGAGCTGACCCTCGTGGCCGAAAGCGACCTGGAAGAATCGCTGGCGATCACCAGCATGATCAGCAAGAACGACGCGCGCCTCGCGCGCGACCTGTTCGCGGTCAACCAGCGCCTGTCGGTGATCTGCGGCGGCTACAAGATCGAGGACGCCAGCAACCCGGTGGCGCCGGCCACGCTGTCCCAGGCGTTCCGCGAAGCGCTGCAGGAACTCAGCGCGGACATGCGCGTCAAGCTGCTCATCTACAAGCTGTTCGACCGCTACGTGCTGTCGCTGCTGGAGGAGCTGTACCAGGAGATCAACACGGAGCTGGTCCGCGCCGGCGTGTTGCCGCAGCTGCGCCACGGCCTGCTGCGCGGCGGCCAGGCCAAGGGCGGCAGCGGCACCCCGGCGGGCGCTGCGGCCACGGCGGCGGCGACTGTCATGGACGACGGCACCGAAATCTCCGACGACCTGCTGCATACCCTGCACGCGCTGTTCAGTGCCCGCCGGGGCGCAGCCGGCGGTGGCCGCGTCGCCAGTGGAGGCGGCACGGCAGCAGCCGGGGGAACGCTGCCGTCGGTCAATGAACTGCTGGGCGCGCTCAGCGTGCTGCAGAGCCAGATCAGCAACAGCGGACCGGTCAGCTACGACGAATCCGACGATGCCGCGGCGCTCAGCCGCGAGGTCCTGCAGCTCAAGACCCAGCTGCTGGCCCAGATCGGCGCCCTGCGCGGCGAACGGCCCAGCCACGTGGCCAGCATGGACGAGGACACGATCGACCTGGTCGGCATGCTGTTCGAGTTCATCCTGGAGGACCGCAACCTGCCCGCGGCGATGCAGGTGATGCTGGCGCGGCTGCAGATTCCCTACCTCAAGGCAGCGATCCTCGATCGCAAGATGTTCTCGCATCGCCAGCACCCGGCACGCCGGTTGCTGGACAGCCTGGCCGAGCAGGCCAAGAGCTGGTCGGAGGAATCCGACCGCGACCATCGCCTGCACGAGAAAGTGAAGTCGATCGTCGATCAATTGCTGCACGATTTCGACGACGACATGGGCATCTTCGAGCGCCTGTTGACCGACCTGCAGCAGTTCCAGGACGTCAACAAGCGGCGCTCCGAGCTGGCCGAGCAGCGCGTGGCCGAATCCGCGCGCGGTCGCGAAAAGCTGGAGCAGGCGCGACGCCGAGCCGCCCGCGAAATCCTCGAGCGCATCGGCAACCAGAAGCTGCCGCCACTGATTCACGGCGTGCTGGCACGCGCGTGGGCCAACCACCTGGTGCTGACCCTGCTGCGACAGGGCGAGGATTCGCCCGAGTTCAAGACCGCACTGCGCTTCATCGACGAGTTCATCGCCAGTACCCGGCCAGCCAATGACACGACCAGCCGGCAGACGCTGCGGCAAATGCTGCCGGGCATCGAGCGAGCGCTGCGCCAGGGTCTGGCCAACGTGGCCTTCCAGGAGCAGGACGTCGAACGCCTGCTGAGCCAGCTGCACGCCTACTACCGCCAGCAACTGGGCGAAACGCCTGCTTCGGAAACGCCGGAAGTCGCCGCCGCAGCCGAGGAGGACGTCGCCATGCTGGCGATCCCCGACAGCATCCAGCCGGTCATCGACCGCCAGACGGCACCTGCGGACATCCTGGAGGAAGAGGAAGAGCTGGCCGAGGTGCCGCCGGACAGTCCCGAGTGGTACCAGGTGCAGGCGTTGCAGCCGGGCAACTGGCTGGAGTTCACGCTGGATGACGAGGCGCCGGCACGTGCCAAGCTGTCGTGGATCAGCCCGATGAGCGGCCGCTACCTGTTCGTCAACCGCCGCGGCCTGAAGGTCGCCGATTACGCCCCGCGCGAGCTGGCTGGCCTGTTTGCGGACGGCAAGGCGCGCGTGCTGGCGGCCAACGCCCTGTTCGATCGCGCGATGACCGCGATCGTCGGCAAGCTCAGCCAGGCCGGCGACGAGGCACCCGCCAACGGCACCGCTCCCACGGACACCGAATGACCGCAACGCCGCGTTTCGCACCGCCTCCCGCCGCTCAAATCGCCGCCGATGTCGAACGCGCCCTGGCCGAAGACCTGGGCCAGGGGGACGCCACCGCCGCCCTGCTCCCGGCCGATGCGCGGGCGCAGGCCCGGCTCACCTGCCGCGACGCCGCCGTGATTGCCGGCAGCGCTTGGTTCGACGCCTGCTTCCGGCGGCTGGACCCTTCGGTGCAGATCGACTGGAACGCAAGCGACGGCGACCAGGTCGCCCCCGGCACATTGATCTGCAGCTTGTCAGGCCACGCCCGCCCGCTGGTTACCGCAGAGCGCTCGGCGCTCAACTTCCTGCAACTGCTCTCGGCCACCGCCACCACCACGGCGCGCCATGTCGCCGCGGTGGCCGGCACCGCCGTGCGCGTGCTCGATACCCGCAAGACCATACCCGGCCTGCGCCTCGCGCAGAAATACGCCGTGCGCTGCGGCGGCGGCCACAACCAGCGCATGGGCCTGTACGACGCGATCCTGATCAAGGAGAACCACATCATCGCCGCCGGCAGCATCGCCGCGGCAGTGTCTGCCGCCCGCCAATTGCACCCCGACCTGCCGCTGGAAGTGGAGGTGGAGAACCTCGACGAGCTCGAGCAGGCGCTGCAGGCCGGCGTGGACCGCATCATGCTGGACAACTTCGAGCTGGAGCAGATGCGCGAGGCCGTGGCGCGCACGGCGGGCCGCGTGCCGCTGGAGATCTCCGGCAACGTCGACCTGCAGACCATCGGCGACTACGCCCGCACCGGTGTGGATTTCATCTCGGTCGGCGCACTGACCAAGCATGTGCACGCGATCGACCTCTCGCTGCGCCTGCAACTGGTCTGACCGCCGCCTTGCGCCCGCGCGGACGCACCCACACACTGGGCGCATGTCCGATTTCTCCGCCCTCGTCCTGCTGCTGGTGCTCGGCGCCACCGTGGGGCTGTGGCTGAAGCTGAGCGTGGCGCGCGAACGCGCCGTGCGCATCGCGCGACAACAGTGCCGCTTGCACGGCTTGCAATTGCTGGACGAGACAGTGGGCATGCGCGCGCTGCGCTTGCGCCGGGTCAATGGCCTGCGTCGGGTCGAGCGCGGCTACGGTTTCGAGGTCAGCATCGACGGGCACGATCGCGAGCCGGGCCGGCTGTGGATGATCGGCGACGCGCTGTCCGGGCTGAGCCTGCCGGTGGTCGAATCGCTGTCGGTCGCGAGCACGCCCGAAGACGGCGTTGCCGCGTCGTCGGGGAAGGTCGTGGCACTGCGTCCGCGGCGGGGCGAGCGGCAACCCTGAAACGGCAGCCGCCCGACGGGGCGGCAACGAATCACTTCACCACGCGCAGGTGCGGGGTCGCGCGCTTGGGCTTGTCGCCGCCCTCATCGGCTGCAGGTGCGGGGCCGTCCGGCGGCGGCTCGTTCGGCGGAGTGTCGCCGCCCTCGCCCTCGGCCGGAAACATCATGCCCTGGCCGTTCTCCTGCGCATACAGCGCCAGCACCGCTTGAACCGGAATCTGGATCGCCTGGCTGACCCCGGAAAAGCGTGCCTGGAAACTGATCCACTCGTTGCCGAGGTCGAGGTTGGCCACCGCGCGGGTAGCCAAGTTGAGCACCACCTGGCCGTTCTGGATCACCTGCGGTGGCACCCGCACGCCGGCCACGCCGGCATCGACCAGCACGTAGGGGGTCAGATTGTTGTCGGAAATCCAGTCGTAGATCGCCCGCAGCAGGTACGGGCGATTGGAGCTCATGGCGATGGCGTCATGCTTGCTCATGGACCGGCCGCATGGCCTTTTCCTCTTCCGTCATGCTGCGTGCAAAACCCTGGCTGTGGAACAGGCGCTCGCCGTAATCGACGATCGACTTGCCCTCGCGGCCCAGATCCACGCCCAGCCAGGGCAGGCGCCAGATCACCGGCGCCACCAGGCAGTCGGCCAGGCTCATCTCGGGGTTGAGGAAGAACCGCGAGGCCTTGAACAGCGGTACCGTGGACAGCAGATGTTCGCGCAACCGCTTGCGCGCCGCGTCCGCCGGCCGACCGCCGGCACGGATCTTGTCGACTTCCGGCAGCCAGTCCTTCTCGATCCGCACCGCCGCCACGCGCAGGCGAGCGCGCGACTGCGGATCGATCGGCATCAGCGGCGGGTGCGGATAGCGCTCGTCGATGTACTCGCACACTACCGCAGTGTCGAACAGGGTCAGGTCGCGATCGATCAGGGTCGGCGTGCTGCCGTACGGGTTGAGGTCGAGCAGATCCTGCGGCGGCCGGGCGTGATCCACCAGCACCCGTTCGTAGCTGACCCCCTTGGCGGCCAGCACCAGTCGGGCGCGATGGCACTGGATGTCATCGGCCGTGGTGTACAGCGTCAATGCGTTACGCAAGCGGGGGTTTTGAACCATGCGCGATTTCCCCATCGGTGAGACAGACGCGGCGGCCCGTGGCCGCCGCGTCCGCAGTGCCTTGCGGCTCAGTGGACGTCTTTCCAGTATTCCTTCTTGAGCAGCGCCGCCAGGAAGGTGAACAGGGCCAGGAACAGCAGCACCCAGATACCGTAATGGTGGCGTTGCAGCGCCGCCGGCTCGGAGACGTATTGCAGGAAGCTGGTCAGGTCACGGGTGGCCTGCTGGAACTGCGCCGGGGTCATCTTGCCCGGGTGCGACAGCACCAGCTTCTCCACGCCCGCGGCTTCGCCATCCTTCGCCGGCTTCATCTGCGCGGTCTGCATGCCCTGCAGCTCCCACAGCGGGAACGGCATGGCAGCATTGGGCAAGGTGGTGTTGTTCCAGCCGATCGGGCTCTTCGGGTCGAGGTAGAAGGTGTTGAGGTAGGTATAGACCCAGTCGGCACCCTTGGCATCCACTTCCAGCGAGAGGTCCGGCGGAGCCTTGCCGAACCAGGTGCCGGCCAGCGCTGCCGGCATGTGCGAGATCACCGGCTCCTGGAACTTGGCGCCGGTGAAGTTGAGGTTCTTCATCACCTCGTCTTCGGTCAGGCCCAGGTCTTCGGCCATGCGCGAATAGCGCACGTACTTCAGCGAGTGACAACCGACGCAATAGTTGAAGAACAACCGTGCACCGCGTTGCAGCGAAGCCTGGTCGCGCACGTCGGCGCCGGACTTCATCAACTCGGCCTTGGCGCCCTCGGCGGCGTGCGCCGGCAGGGTGCCGACGATCAGGCCGAACGCCAGCGCGATACCGGAAAGAAAATGCTTCATCGTCGTTGGCAGCTTAGTCATGCGTGGTCACCCGATCCGGAACCGGCTTGGTCGTCTCCCAGCCGAAATAGGTATAGGCCCAGAGGAAAACGAAGAAGCCGAAGTACAGCAGCGTCATCAACCGGCCGAACAGGTTTTCCCAGAAGGTGAGGTCGACGTTGCCGAACCACGCCGGAATGACCTCCGCCGTGATGCCTGCGCCGACCGCACCCAGCCCGAAGAACGACAGCACGAAGACCGTCAGCGCCACCTTGTAGCCGGTGCCGCGGTAACGGATCGACTTGACCTTGCCGCGATCGAGCCAGGGCATCGCGAACAGCACCGCGATCGCGCTGAACATCGCCAGCACGCCCCACACGGCCGAGCCGAGGAAGGACGGGATCATGCGCACGATCGCGTAGAACGGGGTGAAGTACCACACCGGCTTG
>CALCWL010000489.1 GCA_937906285.1 uncultured Rhodanobacter sp.
CCTGGAAAATCAGCGGGCCCCAGACGCGGCCGCGTGCCTGCACCAGGGTGCCGCCCTCGTCGAACCTGCCGAGGTTGACGGGGGCGAAGCCGAGTCGCTTCGCAAGGTCGGCCACTTGCGTGGCGGCCGCTTCGTCGTCGCTCGACAGGAACACCACCCGGTGGCCGCCCTGAACCTTGGGGTCGGTGGCCAGGGTGCGCGACAGCAGATGGTTGAAGCCCTTCACGAACCTGGCGCCCGGGAACGACCTGGCGGCGAAGGCGGAGGAGGGGAGGTTGTCGAGCGTTTCGACCGGGTCGTTCGTGTTCATCGCGTCGATGATCGTCTTGCCCTTCCAGTCCGGAAGCAGCTTGCCGATGTCCCGGTGCCCCTCGAACAGCACCGCCAGGATGATCACGTCCGCCTCGACGGCTTCCTGCAAGGTCCTGGGGACGACCTTGGGCCCGATCGCCTGCGCCTGCGGCAACAGGTCTTTCGGCGGCCGCCGGCTGGCGACCGTGACTTCGATGTTGTTGCGGGCAAAGGCGCGGGCGAGCGCCTGGCCGATGGAACCGAAACCGATGATGGCGTAGCTCATGGGGATGATCCTTGTCAGTGGAGTGATCCGACCCGTGCAGGCCGGTTGCCCGAACGATCTGGGTCGCTTGACCAATCAACACAATTGACGAAAGATCGCTTGATACGATCTAGTTTCTGGATGGCTCGTGCTCGACAACGTCACCATCAACCAGCTGCGTGCGTTCGTCGCGGTATGCGACCAGGGCAGCTTCTCGGGCGCGGCGCGCAAGCTCGTGCGCGCGCAGTCGGCCATCAGCCACGCGATCAAGGCGCTGGAAAGCGCGTTCGACGTCGAGCTGTTCGAACGCAACACGCGCAAGGCGCAGCTCACCGCGGCAGGCCGCAGCCTGCTGCCGGACGCACGGGCGGTGATCTCGCGCACGGAGGAAATGAAAAACCGCGCCGGCGCCATCGCGAAGGCGGGCGTGCCGCAGGTGTCGGTCGCCGTCGACGCCTATTTCCCGCGCCGCCACCTGGTCGACTGCCTGCGCACCCTGCAGGGCGAGTTCCCCACCGCCGCGATCAACCTGCGCATCACCACCATGCAGGGCGGCGAGAAGCTGGTGCTGGAAAAGGTCTGCGCCCTCGCCGTCACCATCGAGAACGTGCCGGAGGTGAACCCGGACGCCATCGAACGCCACTTTCTGCGCGAGGAGGACATGGTGACCGCCTGCGCGCCAGACCATCCGCTCGCTTCGACGCCAGCGCCCATCCCGATGGACGAGTTTGGCCGCCACCCGCAGATCGTCGTCACCGACAACCAGCCCGGCGCGGAAAAGACCCAGCACGGCGTCGCCGGCAAGCGCCAGTGGCTGGTCAACGACCTCGGTGCCAAACGCGATCTGCTCAAGGCCGGCCTCGGCTGGGGTCATCTGCCAAGGCACCTGATCACCGAGGATCTGGCCAGTGGCCAGCTGGTGGAACTGGAGCGCCGTGCCTGGCACATGGGGCCGCTCACCTTCGTGATCTCGCGACGGCGCGGACACGATCTGTCGGCGTGCGAGGAGCGGCTGGTGGAGTTGCTCGGGGAGGGCTAGTTTCGTGCGGGTGCGGCGTATCCCGCATGAGGCAGCGTCACCGACGCAGGCGTTCGTCAACGCAAGGGACGGCGCAAGGTACGCGGCTATTCTGACGTGATTTCAGTTTTCTTTCGGGCGGCAGGAATTCACGTACAACGCGCTGGGCGCGCCGGAACGCGCAGCCAAGATGTCCGGGCAGCCATCGCCGGTCATATCGCCGATCGCCAGACCATACATGGCGCCGGCGCCATCGCCGAAGCTGATGTTCTGGAAGCTTCGGCCGTCGCCGCGATTGATCAGCACCACGCCGGGCGTGGCCTGGTTGCCGAGCACCATGTCGATGCTGCCGTCGCCGTTGAGGTCGGCGGTGGCGATCGAGTACACGTCGTCGCTTTCATCACCCGCCGCGATCGGAGCGGAAAACCGTCCCTGGCCCTGGTTGAGATAGATGAGCGCGCCGCCTTGATCGTCGCCCATGATCAGGTCCGGCAGGCCGTTGCCGTCCAGATCCCCCACCGCGACGGCGCGGGTCGCGGACCTGGCCGGGCCGATGGGTTGCTTCGTCTTGAAATGGCCCGTTCCGTCGTTCGGAAAGATGTAGCTTTGACCGCCATCACGATGCGGGACGACCAGGTCGATGGTTCCATTGCCGTCGAAATCCGCGGCGGCGATCGTCGTTGCCGATTCCCCCGACGGCACGACGCAGGACGGAAAGTGTCCACAGCATCATTGAGACAGCCCTGGTTCTTGCTGAGGTTATGCGGTCCGCCGCGGTTGGCGACGATGATGTCAGCCCGATGATCGCCATTGAGGTCGGCGAGAGTGATGTTGCGCGTCGACCAGTTCGCCTCGCCGAACGTGCCGGCCTGCTTGAAGTGGCCGTGCCCGTCGTTGAAGGAGATCCGCTTCGTGTCGGGGCGGTCGTTGCCCACTGCCAGGTCCAGGTCGCCATCCCCATCCAGATCCGCCAGGGCGGCCGTGTAACTGCGATCCGCAGTGGCGTCCAGCGCATGCCGGTCGTCGAAGTGGCCGTGGCCGTCGTTGAGCAGGACCAGGTCGTGCAGCGGCCAGTGCCGGCCTTTCGCCAGGACGATGTCCGGATCACCGTCGCCATCCAGGTCGCCGATGCTGGCGTTCGCCGTGGTTTCAGCAACGTTCTCGAGAAACACGGCCCGATTGAAATCGGGGCGGTACGCCAGCGCTTTTTGCGTCGGTTCGCGTCGCAGACCCTGGCACCCGGCAAGCAGCACAAACGCGACAACCAGCCCCCAGCGACTGCTTGCCCCGACGGCGCCAGGGAGGCGATACGGATGTTCATGCGGCGTCCCCTATTCGTCCGCGCCAGGCCGGCGAGTTCGAAGTGTAGGCGGTTCTCGAGGCTGTCCGGGCAATGGTGCAGAGACATTCCTCGAGAAGCGTGTTCCTTGCCGATCGGTCAATGCGCGCAAGGTCTGCCGAGCAAAACGGGGCCAGCTCGCTCCGTCCCCTTATCGCCCTTATCGCTATCGGCCACGTTCCCTCTGGTTTCTAGAGCCGCTTCTTCGCCGCGAGGTAGATCAGCCCTTTTTCCCGCTTGCCTACCGCGATCACGGTGACCACAAGCACTTTGTCATGCACCTGGTAGACGAGGCGGAAGCCTGATGCGCGCAGTTTGATCTTGTAGCAGTCCGGCAATCCATGCAGACGGGATGCCGGAACGTGCGGATGTGTCAGTCGCTCGGATAACTTGTTCTTCAGCTGATTGCGGATGTCGGCGGACAGCTTGCGCCATTCCTTCAGCGCGGACTCGACGAACTCCAGGCTATAGGTCATCGAGCTTGACCTTGACCCGCTTCTCGCCGCTGCGTGCGCGCACCAGTTCGGCCAGCTCCAGATCGTCCAGTCGATCCATCAGGCGCTTGTACGTTTCTGCAGGCACCAGGTAGGCGCTGGGCTTGTTATGCACCAATACGGCGACCGATTCGCCATCGGCGGCTTCGATCACGGCGCTGGGGTTGCGCTTGAGTTCGGTGATGCTGACACTCGCGCTGGCGTGGATGGTTTCCATGTTTGGCTCCGTATTTGGCGCCGAATATGGCACATCCATAAGGGCGACTCAACCGGCGTGGCTGCGCGGTCCGGTGTCGCGGAAACCCGTGTCAGGCGGAATGACACTCGCTTGAGCGCACTTCCGAGCGATCCTGGGAGGTGGACGACGCGGAGTCGAGTGTCCCTAACCCCCCACGCTCCGCCGGAACGTCAAACTCACAAACCCCGGCGACCGCCGCCGCCTCCGCTCGATCTCCTCAAGTGGAACGATCGAACGCGGTCCGTCGTACTTCTCCCGCGTTTCCCTGAACCCGCGCCCGAACAGGTCGGTCGCCTCGGCGCGCATGCGCCAGTGCGTGCCCAGTTCGCGTTCGACGAACACGGTCCAGCCCATGCCTTCGGATTCGCGCTTGATCTCGTCGTAGCGGTATTCGGTCTTGCGTTCGGCAATGTGCTCCAGCTCGATGCCCCAGTGGGTGCGCAGGGTGGGGAGGTCCTGGGTGAGCTCGATGCTGCCTTCGACGGGCTTTTCTTCGGAGATGGGGCGGGGGCGGCCGGTGGTGGGATCGGTGACGTGGCTGCGGCGCCACTGCATCGACGAGGTGAGGCGACCGCCGTGGAAGCCGATGCCGTCGAGTGGCAGCGAGATGTCCAGGGCCAGGGTGTCGCGGCGGCCGGCGCCGATGTTGCCGGGGGCGTCGAAGATGTCGTCGTCGGTGATCACCAGCACGCGGTCGACCACGTCGCTGATGCGCTCGTGGGTCCAGCTTGCGGTGAAGGCGGCGTCGCGCCACAGCTGGTGCTCCCAGGTGAGGGCGCTGCGCCAGGTGCGGTCGGGTTTGAGTTCGGCGTTGCCGGCACTGATGCGGTCGTTTTCCAGCGAGGCGGAGGCGACGAAGTCCTCGAAGTCGAGCTGGCCGACTTCGCGCGAGAGCGCGAGGCGCAGCTGGTCGTTGGCGTCGACATCCCATTGCACGGAAAGCCGCGGCTTGGGGTAGGTGAAGTGGCGCTGGCGCGGCGAGTCGCCGGTTTGCGCGATGGTGGATTGCTCCAGCCGCAGGCCGGCGTCGAGCATCCAGCCGGGCGCGGGTTTCCAGGTGGCGCCGGCGGCGGCTTCGCTGCGGCGCTCGGCGATCTGCACGTCGGAGCCGGGCAGGGCGATGGCGACGCCGTCCTGCTGCAGGCGGGTGGTGCTGCGCAGGGTGTTGCGTGCGCCTTCGAACGAGCCGTTGAGGGTGAGCACATCGGACCAGGCGTGGGTGAGGTCGATGCGGCCGATGCTTTCGCCGGTGCGGGTGTGCTCGTCGAAGGTTTCGTCCTCATCGTCGTCGTGCGAACGCTCGCGATCGTCCAGCCAGGCCTGGTGGCGGGTGGCCATCAGTTCCAGCCGCGTGCGTTCGCCGAACTCGCGCACGTAGCGCGCGCCGGCTTCGGCTTCGTTGGTGTCCTCGTCTTCGTGCACGCGTTCGCTGCCTTCGGCCGGGGCCAGGGCATCGAGGCGGGTATCGGTGCGCGCGCGTTCGCCGCGGGCGGCAAGGTTGAGGCTGAGCTGGCCGCCGGCCAGCGGCTGGCGCCAGCTGGCGCTGGCTTCGCCTTTTTTCTTGATGGTGCGGGTGTCCCAGCGTTCGCGCTGCTGCAGTGTGCCGTCGGGCGCGAGCGTATCGATGTGGCCGCGGCCGGTGTCGTCGTCCAGTTCCGGGTCGAGTTTCGCGGCCAGCTCCAGCGCATGGCCGTCCCAACGCCGGCCGTATTCCCATTGGCCCTTCGGCGCCATCCAGCCGTCGGCGGCGGCGAGCACGCCTGCCTCGATGGCGGACTGGCTGGTGGCCTCGTGCCGGCGCACCACGTTGGCCAGCAGGGCGTAGCCGGCCATGTCGATGCCGGGCACGCCGCCACGGATCAGCTCGATGCGTTCCACCGCGCTGGCCGGGATGCGCTTGAGCAGGGTCTTGGTGTCCTCGTGCTTGCTGGTGGGGCGCGCGCCGTCGATCAGCACGTTGCCGCGGGCGCCCGCGTAGCCGCGCACGTCCTCGTCGGCATCCACGGTAACGAAGCCGGGCAGGCGCGAGAGCATGTCCCACGCGTTGGCCGGCGCATTGTCGGCGAAGTCGGCGGGTGAGTAGATGGTGACGTCGCCGCTGCGCGCGGCGGACGGCGGTTGCGCTTGCGCACCGATGGTGATCGACAGCCCGGCGATGGCGGCCAGGACGAACCAGCTTGCACGCGAAGCGATGGACATGGAGACTTCAATCCGCAGGAGTTCCCCGCAGTCTGTGCCCTCGTTGCTGACATCCGCGCCACGCCCGGTGTCAGCTTGTTGTCAGCGCGGTTGTCGCAGGATCGGCCCATGAACATGCATCTGATCCGCCGCATCGCCATCCCCTGCTCGTTCGCCGCGGTGTTGCTGGCCGCGTTCGCGCTGGGCCTTTCGCCGCGCGCGCAGGCCGGCAGCCATGACGACCACGTCGAAGCCCGTGCGTTGCTGCAGCGGGGCGAAATCCTGCCGCTCAGCCGCATCCTCGCCATCGTGCAGCAGCGCGTGCCCGGCGACGTGGTGGAGGTGGAGCTGGAACACGGCAAGCACCACGGCTGGGAGTACGAAGTGAAAGTGCTCACCGCGCAGGGTCGCGTGCGCGAGGTGAAACTCAACGCGCGCACCGGCGAAGTGCGCAAGGTCGAGGACGACTGATGCGCTGCCTCGTCGTCGAGGACAACCCCGATATCCAGGCCGATCTTGCCCGCGCGCTGGAAGCGGCCGGGTTCACCGTGGACGTCAGTGGCGACGGCGAAAGCGCCTGGTATCGCGGCGACGTGGAGGACTACGACGCGGCCGTGCTCGACCTCGGCCTGCCACGGCTTGACGGCCTGTCGGTGCTGCGCCGCTGGCGTGCGGCGGGGCGCGCGTTTCCGGTGATCGTGGTCTCCGCGCGCGGCGACTGGACCGAGAAGGTGGAGGGCATCGAGGCCGGCGCCGACGACTACATGGCCAAGCCGTTCGAGATGGGCGAGCTGATTGCGCGCGTGCGGGCGCTGATCCGGCGTGGCTCGGGGCGGCTGTCCAACGTGGTCGCCATCGGCCGCCTGCGACTGGACACCGCGCGGATGAGCGCCTCGTTCGATGGCGCGCCGGCGCGGCTGTCGCCGCTGGAGTTCCGCCTGCTGGATTACCTCTCGCACCAGGACGGCCGCGCCGTCTCCGCCGGCGAGCTGGCCGACCATCTCTACGGCGCGGCCGAGGACGGCGACACCAATGCGATCGAGGCGATCGTGGCGCGGCTGCGGCGCAAGTTCGGCGCCGACATCATCGCCACCCGCCGCGGCTTCGGCTACCTGCTGGAAACCACCACGTGATCACCCGCTCGCTGCACTGGCGGCTGCTGGTGGGCGCCATGGCGGCGATCCTGCTGGCGCTGGCAGTGGCATGGCTGTTCATGACGCTGCTGTTCGAGCATCACCTGGAGCGGCGATTGCAGGCCGAGATGACGCGCGACGGCCTGCGCCTGGTGGCCGGCCTGGCGATCGGGCCGGACGGTGCGCCGCAGATCGAGCGGCCGCCGGTGGATTCGCGGCTGGAAACGCCGGCCGGCGGCTATTACTGGGAAGTGTCGACCGCGTCCGGCGCGCTGCGTTCGCGCTCGCTGTGGGATGCGGACCTGCGTCGCTCCGCCGCCGCGCCCAGCGATCACTGGCGCCTGCAGCGCGCGGCCGGACCATACGGCCAAGAGGTGTCGATCCTCGAACGCCGGGTGGAGCTGGGCGACGGACGGCTGGCCCTGGTGCAACTGGCGCTGGACGCCGCGCCGCTGGCCAGCGCGCGCGCCGAGTTCGGCCGCGAGCTGGGAGCGTTTCTGGCGGTGCTGTGGCTGGTGCTCTCCGCCGCCGCATGGCTGCAGGTGCGTCTGGGCCTGCGCCCGCTGGGGCGCGTGCGCAGCGAACTGGCGGCACTGCGCGAGAGCGCCAGCGCGCGCTTGCCGGAATCGCACCTGCGCGAGGTGCAGCCGCTGGTCGATTCGATCAACGCGCTGGCCGATGCGCGCGAGCGCGACCTGGCCGTGGCGCGCCAGCGCGCGGCGGATCTGGCGCACGGCCTGAAGACGCCGCTGGCGGCAATGGCCGCGCAAAGCCGGCGCGCGCGCGAGGCCGGCGCGCAGCAGGCGGCCGAAGGGCTGGATCGCGCCATCGCCGCGATCCGTCGCGCGATCGAGGCCGAGTTGGCGCGCGCGCGCATCGCCGTGATCCGTCGCCAGCCCGGCGGCAGCGCCGCGGTGCGCGACACGGTGGAGCGCCTGCTCACCGTGCTGGAACAGACCGACCGCGGCGGCGAACTGGCCTTCACCCTGGACATCCCCGCCGGCCTGCAACTGGCGCTGCAGCCGGACGACCTCTCCGAGATCCTCGGCGCGGTGCTGGAAAACGCCGTGCGCTACGCGCGCCGCCAGGTGCGCGTCAGCGCAACCGCCGGACCGCAGTGGGCGCGCGTGAGCATCGAGGACGACGGCCCCGGCATCGCCGCCGAACATGCGCGCGATGCGCTGGCGCGCGGCGGCCGGTTGGACGAGGCGAACGAAGGCAGCGGGCTGGGCTTGGCGATCGCCCGCGAACTGACCGAGGCCACCGGCGGCACGATCACCATGTCGCGCGCCGCGCTGGGCGGGTTGAAGGTGGAGTTCTGCTGGGGGCCGAGCGGGGATTGAGGCGCCGTACACGGGCTTCGACTTCGCCGCTGCGCGGCTACGCTCAGCCCGAACGGAAGGGGCGATTTCCGATTCCCTCGGAAATCAAGACAACGCGGCGGTATGGATTGACGCCTGCATGCGCTCCTTACCATTGATGCCTGAAACCGATCACGCTGAGCGTGGTTCGCGCCAGCGAACCAAGTCGAAGCGCAGCCCGAACCCCACTACCGCCGTATTCAATGCCCGCGCCCGTGGAAATCGCCGGTGCCGGCACCGATCGAGATGCTGATGCCGCCGCCGGGATCGTCGCAGCTGCCGAAGGCCTTGGTGACGTTCACCGTGCCGGTCTGGTAGTTGCCGCTGAAGCGGCTGCCGCCGACCACGCCCATGCCTACGCTGCCGTGGACTTGCGGCTGGTTGTAGGTGGAGTCGTCGCACTCGGGCCGCTGGTCGCGGGCGACCTCGGTGTCGCCCATGCGCCCGCTGGTGTCGCCGTAATAGACGCCCGGCGGGTCACGCCGCTGGTTGATGGTCGCGCTGCCTGCCGTGGCCGTGCTGGCGGCGTGCGCGGCGCCGGTCGCGGTGGCCGCCGCATCGTGCGCGGGCGCTGCCACCGAGCTGGCGGCCGGCAGTTCACCGGGCGGCAGTTTCAGGTTCAGCGGCTGGATGGTGCTCTGCGCCCATGCCGGCGCGGCCAGCAGGGTGGCCAGCAAGGCGGGGAGGAGGCGGGGGACGTTCATGCGGACTCCGGGGTGATCACGTACTCAACGCGCGAGGCGGCGTTGGCGTGTACATCCCTGTTGGAACAGCAGCGCATCGACAAGTTCCGGGCGTAG
Organism: uncultured Rhodanobacter sp.; assembly: GCA_937906285.1. Classification (GTDB taxonomy): domain Bacteria; phylum Pseudomonadota; class Gammaproteobacteria; order Xanthomonadales; family Rhodanobacteraceae; genus Rhodanobacter. The sequence continues at coordinate 9,118 of CALCWL010000489.1, forward strand.
GGCGGGCACTGCCCGCCATCGTCATATCCCGGAACGGCGGGTCGGCGGGCATTGCCCGCCCTGCGATCGGCCTCGTTTCCTGCGATTGCTCAGCCGGTGGTTTCGATCCGCTCGACGCGGCGCAAACCGCGCGGCAGCAGGCCGCCGCGGGTAGCGCGGTTGCCGCCGTATTCGACCAGGTCGGCCCACTTCAGGGTGAGCTTGCGCGCGCCGGCGTACAGGGTGACTTCGCCCTTGCCTTCGGCGACGACGGCCACGCCAACCACGCGCTCGCCCTCGGCCAGCTGCTTCTTCGGGACGTCGATCAGCTTGTTGCCCTTGCCCTTGTCCAGTTCCGGCAGCTCGGCCACCGAGAACATCAGCAGGTGGCCTTCGCTGGTGACCACCACGATGCGGTCGCGCGCAGGGTCGGCGCTGACCTGCGGCGCCAGCACCTTGGCGCCGTCGCCGAGCGAGATGATCTGCTTGCCGGCCTTGTTGCGGCCGGTGAGCGACTCGAAACGGTTGACGAAGCCATAGCCGAGGTTGGTGGCCAGGATCACGCGGGTGTCGTTGTCCCCGGCGATCACCGCGTCGAAGCTGGCGCCGTTCGCCGGGCTGAAGCGGCCGGTGAGCGGCTCGCCGTTGCCGCGCGCCGAGGGCAGGGTGTGCGCGGGCGTGGAGTAGGCGCGGCCGGTGGAGTCGATGAAAGCAACCTGCTGCGTGGTGCGCGCCTTGACCGCGGCGAGCAGGCCGTCGCCCTCGCGGTAGTTCAGCGCCTCCGCGTCGATATCGTGGCCCTTCGCCGCGCGCGCCCAGCCCTTCTGCGACAGCACCACGGTGACCGGCTCGCTGGCCACCAGCGCGCT
>CALCWL010000490.1 GCA_937906285.1 uncultured Rhodanobacter sp.
CATGTCGCTGCTGCAGAAGAGCCTGGCCAGCAACAAGCGCACGCCGGCGAAGAAGAGTGCTGCGAAATCGACCGGCAAGTCCGCCCGGAGCACCAGCAAGCGCGCCGCCAAGTCGACCGCGAAAAAGAAATCCGCCGCGAAGAAGGCACCCGCCAAAAAGCGCGCTTCCACCCGCAAGACCGGCTGACCGTTGCGGATTCGCAGGAATCTGCGGGCACCGAACCTTCACTGCGCGCTGCCTATGCTGCGGCTTTCCGTCGAAGGAGTCGTGCGATGTCCATGCCTGCCGATGGAGTCTCCGTGCGTGCCGGCGCCGCCGCGGCCGATCCCTCGCGACGTCAGTTCCTGACGCTCGCCCTGGTCGCGCCGGCGGCGGTGGCGCTCGGCAGCTGCAGCAGAACGCGCACTGCCGCGACCGCGCCGGTTTACCTCAGCAGCGCCGAGCAGAGCTTCGTCGATGCCGCCACCCAGCGCCTGATTCCGGCCGATGCCCTGGGCGGCGGTGCCAATGAAGCCGGCATCACCCGCTTCATCGACCTGCAACTGGCCGGCGCCTACGGCCGCGCCGAGCGCTGGTACATGCGCGGTCCATGGCCGACCGGTACCGATCAGCAAGGCTTCCAGCTGAAGTACACGCCCGCGCAGATCTATCGCGAGGCGATCGCCGGCGTCGAAGCGCATTGCCGGCAACAACACGGCAAGCCGTTCGCGCAACTGGCCCCCGCGCAGCAGGACGAGGTGCTGCATGCGCTGGAAGACGGCGAGATCGAGCTGGCCAAGGTGCCCGCCAAGACCTTCTTCGCCCTGCTGTGGCAGAACACGCAGGAAGGATTCCTCGCCGACCCGGCCTACGGCGGCAACCGCGATTTCACCGGCTGGAAACTGATCGGCTTCCCGGGTCCGCGCTACAACTACGTGGAGGAAATCGGACACTTCGGGCAGCCATACAAACAGCCGTTCGTGAGCCTGCTCGGACGCGACCCCGACGCGCATGAACCGGGAGAAGCGTGATGGCCAGGCGGCTTCCCCCCGTAGACGTGGTGCTGGTCGGCTTCGGCTGGACCGCGGCGATCATCGCGCAGGAGCTGACCGAGGCCGGCGTACAGGTGCTGGCGCTGGAGCGCGGCGAGTTTCGCGACACCGTGCCCGACTTCGCCACCGACACGATCCAGGACGAACTGCGTTACGCGGTGCGCAAGCAGATCTTCGAATCGCCCGAACGCGAGACGCTGACCTTCCGCAACAGCGCCGAGCAGACCGCCTTGCCGATGCGACACCTCGGCTCGTTCCTTCCCGCCGCCGGCGTCGGCGGCGCGGGCGTGCACTGGAACGGCCAGTGCTGGCGTTTCCTGCCCAGCGACTTCGAGATCCGCAGCCAAGTCGAGCAGCGCTACGGCAAGGGCTTCATTCCCGACGGCATGAACCTGCAGGACTGGGGCGTGACCTACGATGAGCTCGAGCCCCACTACGACCGTTTCGAATACCTGTGCGGCGTGTCCGGCCAGGCGGGCAATCTCGGCGGAGTGAAGCAGGCCGGCGGCAATCCGTTCGAAGGCCCGCGCAAGCGCGACTATCCGCTGCCGCCGCTCCAGCGCAGCGCCTCGACCACGCTGTTCGACAAGGCGGCGCGCGAGGCGGGCTTCGATCCGTTTCCGTGCCCGGCGGCCAATGCATCGAAGCCGTACCGGAACCCGCTCGGCGTGCAGATGGGCCAGTGCACCTACTGCGGTTTCTGCGAGTGGTTCGGTTGCGGCAACTACTCCAAGGCCAGCCCGCAGACCACGCTCCTGCCGGTGCTGTTGAAAAAGGACAATTTCCGTTTCCGCACGCGCTGCAACGTCACCCGCGTCAATACCGACAGCACGGGCAGACAGGCCACCGGCGTCACCTATGTCGACATCGACGGCAACCAGTTCGAGCAACCCGCGGGCATGGTGGTGCTGTGCGCCTTCGCCCAGCACAACGTGCACCTGCTGCTGCTGTCGCGGATCGGCGCGCCATACGACCCCAAAACCGGGTTGGGCGTGGTGGGGCGCAACTACGCCTACCAGATCACCTCGGCGGTGGACGTGTTCCAGAAGGAGCGGCTCAACCCGTTCATGGGCGCCGGCGCACTGGGGCAGGGTGTCGACAACTTCAACGGCGAGAACTTCGACCACGGCCCGCTCGGCTTCATCGGCGGCGGCTACATCGCGCTGTGGAACACCGGCGGCCGGCCGATCCTGCAGCACCAGTTGCCCAAGGAGGCGCCCAAGTGGGGCAGCGGCTGGAAGCAGGCGATGCACGACAACTACCTCACCTCCACCTCGATCGCCACGCACGGCAGCGTGATGAGCTATCGCAGCAACTACGTCGACCTCGACCCGACCTGGCGCGACGACTACGGCAATCCGCTGCTGCGGCTGACCTTCGACTATCAGCCCAACGAACACAAAATGTCCGACTACCTCACCGACCAGGCGACGAAGATCGCCCAGGCGATCCCCGGCGCCACCCATCACGCGAAGAAGCGCGAGGGGCATTACTCGATCGTGCCCTACCAGACCACCCACAACACCGGCGGCGCCGCGATGGGCGATGACCCGCGCACCAGTGTGGTCAACCGCTACCTGCAATCGTGGGACGTGCCGAACCTGTGGGTGATGGGCGCCAGCGTGTTTCCGCAGAACGCCGGCTACAACCCCACCGGCACCGTCGGCGCGCTCACCTTCTGGGCGGCCGAGGCGATGAAGCGCTACCTCAAGAACCCCGGCCCACTGGTGACGACATGAACGCACGCGCACGCATCGCCGGCGCCGTGGCGCTGGTCCTCGCCAGCGTGGCCGGCACGGGCG
>CALCWL010000491.1 GCA_937906285.1 uncultured Rhodanobacter sp.
AAGCTGCTGACGCGGACGTAGCCGATACGTTGACCTTGCAAGATGCCTCCAAAGGCAAAAGTGTCAGGATGAAATCTATTACCTTTGACGGAATATGTCAATCAATAGGAAATTTAACTCTATTCTGACATCGTTTGCACATGGCATCTGACATCAAGTGTCATTTTCAGAAGACGACTGCACCAATCAACGAGACATGAAGCCTGCTGTGCATACGGCTCCTGACAGCCCGATATCAGGACTCCTCTGCACGAAACTCGTCTATGCTCAATACTCGTGTGCACCAAAGCGAGGCGAGCATGGCGACCGATACCGTACCGATTGCCGAGCGCGGCGTAGCCACCCTGTCAGAACAGGCATGGGAGCGTGCTCGCTGCCGCGCGGAGATCATTGGGCCGTTGGCGCAGTCGGAGACGGTCGGGCATGAAGCGGCCGACGCAGCAGCCCAGGCGCTGGGTCTGTCCCGGCGGCAGGTCTACGTCCTGATCCGCCGTGCCCGGCAAGGTTCGGGGCTGGTCACTGATTTGGCTCTTGGACAGTCGAGCGGTGGCAAAGGTAAAGGCCGCTTGCCGGAGTCGGTCGAACGAATCATCCGCGAGCTACTGCAAAAGCGCTTCCTGACCAAGCAGAAGCGCAGCTTGGCGGCGTTCCACCGTGAAGTTGCGCGGGTGTGCAAGCTGCAAAAGCTGCGGATGCCGGCGCGCAACACGGTCGCGTTGCGGATCGCCAGCCTTGATCCACTCAAGACCACTCGACTTCGGGAAGGCCAGGATGCGTCCCGCATCCTGCAAGGTGTTGGCGGTGTTCCTCCGCCAGTCTCCGCACCGCTGGAGCAGGTACAGATCGACCACACAGTCATCGACCTGATCGTGGTGGACGAGCGCGACCGGCAACCGATTGGCCGTCCGTACCTGACCCTCGCCATCGACGTGTTCACCCGCTGCGTGGTTGGCATGGTGGTCACGTTAGAAGCGCCATCTGCCGTCTCGGTCGGCCTGTGCCTCGCACACGCCGGTTGCGACAAGCGCCCTTGGTTGGAAAGGTTGGACGTGGAAATGGACTGGCCGATGAGCGGCAAGCCCGCGCTGCTCTACCTGGACAACGCGGCCGAATTCAAGAGCGAGGCGCTACGCCGTGGCTGCGAGCAGCATGGCATCCGGTTGGACTATCGGCCTCTCGGGCAGCCGCACTATGGCGGCATCGTGGAACGGATCATCGGCACGGCGATGCAAATGATCCACGACGAATTGCCGGGGACGACCTTCTCCAACCCTGACCAGCGCGGGGAATACGCCTCCGAGAAGATGGCCGCCCTGACACTGCGCGAGCTGGAACGCTGGCTCGCATTGGCGGTTGGCACCTATCACGGCTCCGTGCACAACGGCCTGCTCCAACCGCCGGCCGCACGCTGGGCCGAAGCTGTCGCGCGTACCGGCGTTCCAACCGTCATCACTCGCACCACGGCTTTTCTGGTCGATTTCCTGCCCGTCCTCCGCCGCACCCTGACCCGCACTGGCTTCGTCATCGACCACATCCACTACTACGCCGATGCGCTCAAGCCGTGGATAGCTCGGCGCGACCGCCTGCCTGCGTTCCTGATCCGGCGCGACCCACGCGACATCAGCCGCATTTGGGTGCTGGAGCCGGAGGGGCAGCACTATCTGGAAATTCCGTACCGTACCTTGTCGCACCCGGCTGTCACCCTCTGGGAACAACGGCAGGCGCTGGCGAAATTGCGGCAGCAAGGGCGCGAACAGGTGGATGAGTCGGCGCTGTTCCGCATGATCGGGCAGATGCGCGAAATCGTGACCACTGCGCAGAAAGCCACGCGCAAGGCGCGGCGCGACGCGGATCGACGCCAGCATCTCAAGTCAACGGAACAACCTGTCAAAACCACGCCACCAGCGGACACGGACATGGCAGACCCGCAGGCGGACAACCAGCCACCTGCCAAACCGTTCGACCAGATTGAGGAGTGGTAGCCGTGGACGAATATCCCATCATCGACCTGTCCCACCTGCTGCCGGCGGCCCAGGGCTTGGCCCGTCTCCCGGCGGACGAGCGCATCCATCGCCTTCGCGCCGACCGCTGGATCGGCTATCCGCGAGCAGTCGAGGCGTTGAACCGGCTGGAAGCCCTGTATACGTGGCCAAACAAACAACGCATGCCCAACCTGCTGTTGGTCGGTCCAACCAACAACGGCAAGTCGATGATCGTCGAGAAGTTCCGCCGCGCCCACCCGGCCAGCTCCGACGCCGACCAGGAGCACATCCCGGTATTGGTCGTGCAGATGCCGTCCGAGCCATCGGTGATCCGCTTCTACGTCGCGCTGCTCGCGGCGATGGGAGCACCATTGCGACCGCGCCCACGGCTGCCGGAAATAGAGCAACTGGCGCTGACACTGCTGCGCAAGCTCGGTGTGCGTTTGCTGGTGATCGACGAGCTGCACAACGTCCTGGCCGGCAACAGCGTCAACCGCCGGGAATTCCTCAACCTGCTGCGCTTCCTCGGCAACGAATTGCGCATCCCGCTGGTCGGTGTGGGCACACGCGACGCCTACCTGGCCATCCGCTCGGATGACCAGTTGGAAAATCGCTTCGAGCCGATGATGCTGCCGGTGTGGGAGGCCAACGACGATTGCTGTTCACTGCTGGCCAGCTTCGCGGCTTCGCTCCCGCTGCGGCGACCTTCGTCGATTGCCACGCTGGACATGGCTCGCTACCTGCTCACGCGCAGCGAGGGCACTATTGGCGAGCTGGCGCACCTATTGATGGCGGCGGCCGTGGCCGCCGTGGAGAGTGGTGAGGAAGCGATCAACCACCGCACGCTCAGCATGGCCGATTACACCGGTCCCAGCGAGCGGCGGCGGCAATTCGAGCGGGAACTGATGTGAAGCCAGCGCCACGCTGGCCACTGCATCCGGCACCCAGGGAAGCCGAAGCCCTGTCTTCGTGGCTCAACCGCGTGGCCCTTTGCTATCACATGGAAGTGTCCGAGCTGCTGGAGCACGATCTTGGTCACGGCCAGGTTGATGACCTGGACACCGCGCCACCACTGGCGCTGCTGGCGATGCTCTCCCAGCGGAGCGGTATCGAGCTGGATCGGCTGCGCTGCATGAGTTTCGCCGGCTGGGTGCCTTGGCTACTGGACAGCCTTGATGATCAGATTCCAGCCGCATTGGAAACCTATGCGTTCCAGCTCTCGGTACTGCTGCCGAGACTCCGCCGTAAGACGCGATCCATCACGAGCTGGCGTGCCTGGCTGCCCACCCAACCGATACACCGCGCCTGTCCGCTCTGCCTGAACGATCCGGAGAACCAAGCCGTACTGCTCGCGTGGAAGCTGCCCCTGATGCTGAGCTGCCCACTGCATGGCTGCTGGCTGGAATCCTATTGGGGCGTGCCAGGGCGGTTTCTCGGCTGGGAGAACGCCGACGCCGAACCGCGCACTGCCAGCGACGCGATTGCGGCGATGGACCAGCGTACCTGGCAGGCACTGACGACCGGCCACGTGGAGTTGCCGCGCCGACGCATCCACGCCGGATTGTGGTTTAGGCTGCTACGCACGCTGCTCGATGAGCTGAACACCCCGCTTTCGACGTGCGGCACCTACGCGGGGTATCTCCGCCAAATCTGGGAATGCTGCGGGCATCCGCTGCGTGCTGGGCAAAGTCTGTGGCGACCGTATGAAACCCTGAACCCGGCAGTACGGTTGCAGATGCTGGAGGCGGCGGCAACGGCAATCAGCTTGATTGAGGTGAGGGATATAAGCCCGCCAGGCGAGCACGCAAAGCTATTCTGGTCCGAGCCCCAAACCGGGTTCACCAGTGGCCTGCCGGCGAAAGCGCCGAAGCCCGAACCCGTCGATCACTGGCAGCGTGCAATCCAGGCCATTGATGAGGCCATCATTGAAGCACGACACAACCCCGAGACGGCACGCTCGCTGTTCGCGTTGGCTTCCTATGGTCGGCGCGACCCCGCTTCCTTGGAACAGTTGCGCGCCACCTTCGCGAAGGAAGGCATCCCCCCGGAATTTCTGTCACATTATGAGCCTAGCCTACCCTTTGCATGCCTTAGACAGAATGACGGGTTAAGTGACAAATTTTGACGTGCAGAGCTTCCCGATGCAAACTGTCACATAATCGAACGTATATGTGACAGGTACAAGATGCTGATTGGCTACATGCGAGTATCGAAGGCGGATGGCTCCCAGGCGACGGACTTGCAGCGCGATGCGCTGGTCGCGGCCGGTGTTGATCCGGCGCATCTCTATGAAGACCAAGCGTCCGGAAAACGCGAGGATCGTCCCGGTCTGGCGAGCTGTCTGAAGGCACTACGGCCAGGCGACACGTTGGTCGTTTGGAAACTGGATCGGCTCGGGCGCGACCTGCGCCATCTGATCAATACCGTCCATGACCTGACCGGACGCGGCATCGGCCTCAAGGTGCTGACCGGGCACGGCGCGGCCATTGACACCACGACCGCCGCCGGCAAGCTGGTCTTCGGTATCTTCGCCGCGCTGGCCGAGTTCGAGCGCGAGTTGATCGCCGAGCGCACCGTGGCGGGCCTGGCCTCAGCACGGGCACGCGGCCGGAAAGGCGGCCGGCCGTTCAAGATGACCGCCGCCAAGCTGCGGCTGGCGATGGCGGCAATGGGGCAGTCAGAGACCAAGGTCGGCGACCTGTGCCAGGAACTTGGCATCACGCGGCAGACCCTGTATCGGCATATTTCACCCAAGGGCGAGCTACGTCCAGATGGCGAGAAGCTACTCAGCCGAATTTGATGCCGACATGAGGCGACGTAGCGAAAGCGTGGTTTGTCTCAATTTGACGGCGGCGAACCGCAAGCGTTCGGTTCGCCGCTCGTTTCGGTCGCAGTGCTGGCCCGCGCCTGGAAACGTTGATAACACTCCAGCCCGCAGAAGTGCTCGACGTACTCCGCGCCTTCCGGTGTGAAGGCGGCATCGAGCGGAATTTCCTTGCAGCACACGCAGCAACTGGTGGCGGTCGGATCATTTGCATTCATGGTGGCACCCCTCCATTGACTGACGAAGACGGCGAATGCCGCCGCCGGCATCGGCTTTGCGAACAGAAAGCCTTGCCCGCGCTCGAACGCTTGGGCCCTCCGCCGTAGTCCATCCATCCGGCCGGGAAGCGCTCATGATCTTTCCCTGAATGCCCGCAACGCCCGCGCCAGTGACAGAAGAAACAGGCCGGTCAAACCGAGCGCCGTGATGACCCAATACTCGACAAGGAATGCACCGGCGGTTGTGCCGGCCAGCACGGCAGCGAGGATGGACAGGTGGCAGGGGCAAGTCAGCACGGCCAGCGTGCCCCACAGGTAGCCGGTGAACGGTTTGTGCGTCTCGGCCGGCATGCGCTCGGGGCTGTTCATGGCAAACTCTCCGCATGCTGTGCCGGCGCGGTCGGCATGGCGGCCAACTGCACTTCCAGATTGGCCAACGCTTCGCGCCG
>CALCWL010000492.1 GCA_937906285.1 uncultured Rhodanobacter sp.
CGGCAGCAGCAATCGCTTCGCCTCGCCACTGGCGAAGGCGACCTTCACCGTCATGCCCGGCACCAGCCCGGCGCCGTCGCCCGGCAGCTCCAGCCGCACGCGAAAGCTGTGCGTCTGCGGGTCGGCGTAGGGAAACACGGTCAGCTTGCCGGCTGGCACGCGGCGGCCGTCCTCGCGCACCACCACGGCCGCGCGGTAGCGGCGGATCGCCGCCATCGCGCTCTGCGGCACCTGCACGCTGACCCGCAAATCCTGCAGCGACGCCAGCGCGATCAGCGGCTGCGGCGTCGGCGGCCCCGACTGCACCGCCTCGCCCACCTGCACGTAACGGCGGGTGACGATGCCGTCGTACGGCGCGCGCAGCACGGTGTAATCGAGCTGCTGGCCGACCTGGCTGGACTGCGCGCGGGCCGACTGCAACGCGGCCAGCGCGGCGTCGCGACGCGCGCGTTCGGCGTCGAGCTGCGCCTTGGAGACAAAGCCCTGCTTGAATATCTCCGCGAAGCGCCGCCAGGAAGTATCCGCCTCGGTGTACGCCGCCTGCGCCGCGGCGATCTGTGCCTGCGCGGCGCGTCGTGCGGATTTCTGCTCGACGTCGCTGAAACGCACCAGCACGTCGCCCTTGCGCACGGCATCGCCGACGTCATGCGGCAGCTCGACCACGCGCGCGTTGGTCTGCGCCGAGATCACTGCCTCGTGCACGGCCTCCACCACGCCGTCCCAGCTCTGTTCCTCGCGCGCCATCTCGGCGTGCATGACCTGCACGGCCAGCGGCGGCGCCGTGACCGCCGCGGGCGGGGCCGGGGTGCGTCCACACGCGGCCAGCGCGGCCAGCGCCAGCGCGGCCATGACCCGGCGCAGTGCGTGCCTCACGCGGGGGCACGGGCGCGCGGGACATGGCCGCGAGGCGAGCCGGAGCGCCACCGATGGTTCGCCAGCGGCACTCATTCGCCACCCGTGCCCGGGCGGATGCGCGCGATGCCCAGCGCCTTCATCACGTACTTCTCGTAGACCGGCGTGGTGTTGCCGGTGCGGATCTTGTGCATGAAGTATTTCTCGAATGCCACCTTGGCCAGATGTACCCACTTGCCCTCCTTCGCCCAGGTCAGGTTGCGCGGCGGGATCTGCGGCAGTGCCACGAACGCCGCGCCGCTGTCGCCCATGTCGGCCAGGCACACCGCGTTCCAGGTCGCTTCCGCCGTGGCCGGCCGGTGCTCGATGTCCGCCTTGATGTTCTCGGTCAGGGTGCTGACCATCGACTCGATCATGAAACCGGTCTTCGGCGCGCCGGTGGGCACCGGGGTGGCCTCCACCGGCGGGATCGCCACGCACACGCCGGCGGAGAACACGTTGCGGAAGGTCGGGTTGCGCTGGTGCTTGTCGATCAGCACGAAGCCGCGCGGATTGACCAGACCCTCGACGCCGCGCACGGCGGCCACGCCGGTGAAGGCGGGGATCACCATCGCGTAGCGGAATGCCAGCACGTGCTGCTCCGCTGTCTGGCCATGCGCGTCGGCCTCGCTGACGTGCATGCTGCCGTCCTCCACCTTGTCGATCCGCGCATTGCAGATCCACTTGATGTGACGCTGGCGCAACTGACGCTCCAGCAGGCCGCGGGAATCGCCGATCCCGCCCAGGCCCATGTGGCCGATGTACGGCTCGCTGGTGACGAAGGTCATCGGCACGCGGTCGCGCAGCTTGCGCCGGCGCAGGTCGGTGTCGAGGATCAGCGCGAACTCGTAGGCCGGGCCGAAGCAGCTGGCGCCCTGCGCCGCGCCGACCACCACCGGGCCGGGGTTCTGCAGGAACTGCTGGTACGCCTCCCACGCGGCGCTCGCGTGCGGCGTGGTGCAGACCGACTGCGTGTAGCCGTCGACCGGGCCCAGCCCCGGAATCTCGTCGAACGCCAGCCGCGGGCCGGTGGTGACGACCAAGTAGTCGTACTTCAGTTCGCGGCCGTCGGCCAGCCGCACGAGGTTGTCGGCCGGGCGCACCGCGCTGGCCGGGGAGTCGATGAAGACGATGTCGTGGCGGGCCATCGCCGCGGCCGCATCAAGCTGCACGTCGGCCGGTTGCCGCCAGCCGATGCCGACCCACGGATTGGACGGCGTGAAGGAAAACAGGCGCCCCTCGCCGACCACGGTGACGCGGTGGGCATCGCCCAATGCAGCCTTGATCTCGTAGGCGGCACTGGTGCCGCCCAGACCCGAACCCAGGATGACGACGTCGCTCATGGTTGCTGACTCCTGCACTGAGGTTGCCGACAGCGTGCGCCGGCGGCACCGCAAGGGATTTGAGCCTGGTCAATTCAAAGGCCGCTTCGCCAGCGCTACGCCGCCTCGGCGACGACGTTCACCAGGGTCTGCTCCACTTCGCGCGCGATTGCCGCCAGGGCGGGATCGCCGGAGAGCATGCCGAGCATCGGTGTCGGCCGGATCATGCCGATCCAGGTCTTGCCCTCCTCGGTATAGACCGATACCCGGCACGGCAACGCCATGTTCAGCCGCAAGTCGTTGGCCAGCACGCGGCCGGCCTGGCGCGGGTTGCACACCTCGAACACCTTGCACTCGTGGCCGAACTCCACGCCCTTGCCGCGCAAGGTGCCGCCCAGGTCGTGCACGTGCAGCACGCCGAATCCATGCGCGGCGACGGCGGTGGCGAGGTCGGCCGCGGCCTGCTCGAAGCTCTTGGATGTCTCGACGATGTGATACATGGCGTGGTCTCGTTCGGGTCAGGAAGGAAACGCGCAGCCGGGCTTCAGCCCCAGCTTGCGCAGGATCATCGCCAGCGGGCAGAAGCCGGTGAACGAGGATTGCAGCAGGTTGGCGCCGACGAACACCGACAGCCAGATCCAGCCCGGCGCCACGAAATGCGCCAGCGCGATACCGACCAGCACCACCGTGCCGGCAAAACCCAGAACCATGCGATCGACGTTCATGACGAACTCCTGACGTGGGTGGAACCTTGTGCGCGACCGGCCGGCACGGGCCGGACGGCAGAGTTGAAATTCATATGATCTAAATTAGCTGTAGCTTAATTAGTACTTCGTGGTAAAGTCAAGCTATGAAGCAGACCGTCGCGCCCTTCCCGAGGAATCCGAAGTTGAACATCCCTGCCGATGCGGACCTGGACCTCATGCAATCGCGCGCCGAAGAGGCGTCGCAGCTGCTCAAGACCCTGGGCAACGCGCAACGGCTGCGCATGCTGTGCCTGCTGCTGGACGGCGAGATGTCGGTGGGCCAGATCAACGAGCAGCTGCCCGAGCTCAGCCAGTCGGCGCTGTCCCAGCACCTGGCCCGGCTGCGCGACGAGCATCTGGTCAGCACCCGGCGCGAGGCACAGACGGTGTGGTACACCCTGCCGCCGGGTCCCGCGCACGCCATCATCGCCACGCTGTACGGGATCTACTGTGCAGTCGACGCCGACTCGCGCCGATCCGGTCGCCGGCGCACGCGGTCCAAACCGGGCTGAGCGCCGGAACAACCGATCCTGCTCAGCCGGCCGGTGGCGGCAGCAGGCTGTCGAGTACCAGTGCGGTCATCCGCGACAAGCCCTGCTCGCGCTGCACGGCCGGCATGTGCGTGCCGCGCTGCACATGATCGCTCACGGTCAGTACCGACACGGCCCGGAAACCTTCGCGCATGGCCACGCCGTAGAGCCCGGCCGATTCCATCTCGATGCCGTGGATGCGGTGCTGCAGCAGCCGTGCGGCCAGCTCCGGGTCGCCGCCATGGAAGCAGTCGGTGCTGAACACGCCGCCGATGCGCAGGCCGACTCCCTGCGCCGAAGCGGTGTCGGCGATCGCGCGCAGCAGGCCGAAATCGGCGCAGGCGGCCAGGTCATGGCCACCGAAGTGCACCCGGTTGAAGTTCGAGTCGGTCGATGCCGCCTGCGCCAGCAGCAGGTCGCCGAGCCCGACGTCGCCGACGCCGCCGCAGGTGCCCACGCGCACGATCCGCCGCACGCCGAACACGCGCGCCAGTTCGGTGGCGTAGATCGCGCAGGACGGGATGCCCATGCCGCTGCCGATCACCGACACGCGCATGCCGCGGTAATGGCCGCTGTAGCCGAGCATGTTGCGCCGCGTGTTGACCTCGACCACGCCATCGAGGAACTCGTGCGCGATGTGCCTCGCACGCAGCGGGTCGCCCGGCAGCAAGACGGTGTCGGCGATGTCGCCGGGCCTGGCGTCGAAGTGGGGCGTACTCATGCGGGGCTCGTCATGCGGGAGAAAGGAAGCTGCGGCCGGCCGCCAGCGGCGGCAGGCCGAGGTGGCTGGTCAGGCTCTGGCCGATGTCGGCAAAGCTGTCGCGCCGGCCCAGCGCGCGCGGCGCCAGCCCCGGACCGAACGCCAGCACCGGCACGCATTCGCGGGTGTGGTCGCTGCCCGGCCAGGTCGGGTCGCAGCCGTGGTCGGCGCTGATCACCAGCAAGTCGCCCGGCTGCAGCGCCTGCAGCAGTTCCGGCAGCCGCGCGTCCAGCGCTTCCAGTGCCGCGGCGTAGCCGAACACGTCACGCCGGTGGCCGTAGAGCATGTCGAAATCGACGAAGTTGGTCGCGATCAGGCTGTTCTCGCCCGCCCGCGCCATGGCGGCCAGCGTGGCATCGAACAGTTCGTCGTGACCGTGGGCCTCGACGCAACGCGACACGCCGCGATGGGCGAAGATGTCGCCGATCTTGCCGATCGCGACCACTTCGCCTCCGGCGGCCAGCAGCGCGTCGAACAACGTCGGCGCCGGTGGCGGCAGGGCGTAGTCGCGTCGATGCGGGCTGCGACTGAAACCGGATTCGGCCGTGCCGGTGAACGGCCGCGCGATGACCCGGCCGATGTTGTAGTCGGCGAGCAGCCGACGCGCCAGCTCGCACAGGCGGTACAGGCAGTCGAGACCGAACGCCTGTTCGTGTGCGGCGATCTGGAACACCGAGTCGGCCGAGGTGTAGACGATCGGACTGCCGCTGCGCAGATGCTCCGCGCCGAGCCGCTGGATGATCTCGGTGCCGGAGGCATGGCAGTCGCCGAGTACGCCGGGCAGCCCGCCCTGCACGATCAGCGCCTGCAGCAAGGCGGGCGGAAACGCATGCTCAGCCCGCGCGAATGTGCCGAGCGGTTCGCGCAGCACCACGCCCGCGGTTTCCCAGTGGCCGGATGGCGTGTCCTTGCCGCGGGCACGTTCCACCGCGTAGCCCCACAGACTCGCGGGGCCGGGCAGCTTCCCGAAGCCCGGCGCGGGCTGCCCATGCGCCGCGGCATGCGCCTGCGGCAGGCCCAGCGTGGTGAAGTTCGGCAGGCGCAACGGCCCCCGCGCCGCGGCGGCGCAGGCGGCGGCGACATGGCCGAAGGTGTCGGCACCCGCGTCGCCGTAATCCGCGGCATCAGGCGCCGCGCCCACGCCCAGCGAATCGAGTACCAGCCAGATCGCGCGGCTCATGCCACCTGCTCCATCGGCGCGTGCCATTGCCACAGCGGTGCGCAAGGCGGGGCTTCCGGCGCGATGCGGAAGGCCTCGCGCACCCGCGCCTCGGCCATGTCCGCCGCCTGCGTCGTGCGCGCATGCACGAACGCCAGCGGCTGGCCCGCATCGACGCTGTCGCCCCGCCCGATCACCTCGGCCAGGCCCACGGCATGATCGATGGCCTGGCCCGGATGCGTGCGCCCGCCACCCAGATCCACCACCACCTGCCCCAGCGCACGCACGTCGACCGCGGCGACATGACCCGATGCGGGTGCCGTCACCATGCGCCGGATCGGCGCGGTCTCCAGATACGCATCCGGCCGTTCCAGCAGATCGGCCGGACCGCCCAGCGCATGCACCATCCGTGCAAAGCGTTCGGCGGCCGCGCCCGAGGACAGCGCCGCCCGCGCACGGCGCTCGGCATCGAGACGGTCATGGCCCAGGCCTCCGACCCACAGCAATTCGGCAGCCAGTTCGAGGGTCAGTGCACGCAACCGCGGGTTGTCGCCACGATCGCGCAGCAGGTCGAGCACGGCGCGCAGCTCCAGCGCATTGCCTGCCTCGCGGCCAAGCAGCTGGTCCATGTCGCTGAACACCACGCGCACGTCGATGCCGGTACCGCGCGCCGTCGCCAGCATGCGTGCGGCCAGGTCGCGCGCCGCCGCGATGCCCGGCAACTGCGCGCCGTTGCCGGTCTTGATGTCGAGCACCAGCGCCCGCGCGCCGCCGGCCAGTTTCTTGGACAGGATCGAGGCCACCATCAACTCGGCCACATCCACCGTCGCGGTGACATCGCGCACCGCATACAGCCGGCGGTCGGCCGGCACCAGCTCGTCACCCTGGCCGACGATGGCGCAGCCCACCTTCTCGACGACCTCGCGCAGGCGCGCCAGGCCCGGATGGACGTCGTAGCCGGCCACGCTTTCCAGCTTGTCCAGGGTGCCGCCGGTATGCCCCAGGCCACGGCCGGAAATCATCGGCACGTAGCCGCCGCACGCGGCCAGCAGCGGCGCCAGCAGCAGGCTCACGCCGTCGCCCACGCCGCCGGTGGAATGCTTGTCCAGTACCGGTCCCGGCAAGTGTTCCCAATGCAGCCGCTGGCCGGAATCGCGCAAGGCCAGGGTGAAACGGCGACACTCTTCCACGCCCATGCCCCGCCACGCGACCGCCATCGCGAACGCGCCGATCTGCCCTTCGCTCCACGAGCCGTCACCGATGCCCTGCGCCACCGCATGCAGCTGGTCGCCATCGAGCGGTGTGTCGTCGCGCTTGCAGCGAATCAGGGCGGCGGCAGACAGGCGGTTCATGCGGCGGGCGCGGCCGTGGCGCACAACTCGCCGAACAGCGCGCTGGCACCGATCCGGAAATGCGCCGGGTCGGCCCAGCCGGCACCCAGCCACGCCTCGGCCAGATCGAGATAGGTCACCGCGGCCGCCAGCGTGCGAATGCCGCCGGCCGCCTTGAAACCGCAGCGCCCCCCGGCCGCGGCGATCGCATCGAGCATCACGGCGGCGGCCTCCGGGGTGGCATTGACCGGCACCTTGCCGGTCGAGGTCTTGAGGAAGTCCACGCCTTCCTCGATGCCGATCGCGCACGCCGCGCGGATCAGTTCGGGCGTGCCCAGTTCGCCGGTTTCGAGGATCAGTTTCAGCAGCACGCCGTCGGCACAGACGGTGCGGCAGCGCCTGACGACGGCACGCGCGCCCGCGGCATCCCCATCCCGCAGCGCCCGATACGGCAACACCAAGTCGATCTCGTCCGCCCCCGCGGCCAGCGCGCGCCGCGTCTCGCGCTCCACCCGCTGCGGGTCGCTGCCGCCCTCGGGAAAATTCACCACGGTCGCTACCTTGACGGCAGTTCCCTGCAGGCTGCGGCGCACGCTGCCGACGTGTTCCGGATAAATGCACAGCGCGGCCGGCAAGACCGGCGCGGCACGCGCTGACGCACACAGTGCCTCGATCCGCGCCGGCGTGTCGTCCTCGCCGAGGCTGGTCAGGTCGAGCAGGGACAACAGGCGCGCCGCGAGGGCACGCGGGCTACGGGCGTCGATGGACACGGGCCGCTCCACAAGTCGATTGCCGCGCAGCGTAGGGCGTCCGGCCGGGCGCCTTCTTGATCTGTGGCAAGCCGATCCGCGTGTGCAAGGCAGGACGGCAAAAGACCGCAGGTGGCGCCGGGCGGCGCAAGCAAATGCCGGGCGGCGAAGCCGCTGGTGCGGCATGGGGCAACCCCACACCCGAAGGATTCCCTGCGGTCGCCAGCCTCCCCCCCCCGCTGAGCAGGGGGAGCAGCAGAGCGGCCTAAACCCTGGCGAACACCAGCGTGCCGTTGGTGCCGCCGAAGCCGAAGCTGTTGGACATTACCGTGTTCAGGGTCGCCGGGCGGCTTTCGCGCAGGATCGGGAAGCCTTCGGCGCGCGGGTCGAGGTCGCTGATGTGGGCCGAGCCGGCGACGAAACCTTCCTTGAGCATCAGCAGGCTGTAGATCGCCTCGTGCACGCTGGCCGCGCCGAGCGAATGGCCGGTCAACGCCTTGGTCGAGGACAGCGGCGGCACCGCCTCGCCGAACACGGCGCGCACGGCGTCGAGTTCCACGATGTCGCCCAGCGGCGTGGCGGTGCC
>CALCWL010000493.1 GCA_937906285.1 uncultured Rhodanobacter sp.
ACACCGCCGCGGTCGAGGAAAAGATGAAACGGTCCACGCCGGCCTCGACGCAGCAAGCGAGCAGGTTGCGCGTGTTGCAGGTGTTGTTGCCGTAGTACTTCAGCGGGTCGCGCACCGACTCGGGGACCACGGTGTGCGCGGCAAAGTGCATCACCGCATCCACCTTGTGTTCGGCCAGCACGCGCGCCACCAGCGGCTGGTCGCCGACGTTGCCCACCACCAGCTCGGCCCCGCGCACGGCGTCGGCGAAGCCGCTGACCAGGTTGTCCAGCACCACCACCCGCTCGCCGCGCTCGCTCAGTTGCTGCACCACGTGGCTGCCGATGTAGCCGGCGCCGCCGGTGACCAGGATGGTGCTCATGGGTTGCTCCCGCCGGAAATCGGAAAATTGTCCCGCAACCATGCCGCAATGTCGTCCAGCAGGCGCTGGCGATCCACCTTGAGGGCGTAGGTGTGGTCGCTGCCGGCGAACAGGCGCGCGCTGATCTGCGGGCGGTCGGCCAGTCGCCCGAAGCATTCGCGGAACTGGCGCGGATGGTTGAAGTAGCGGGTCACCCCGCCGCTGTAGATGAAATGCAGCTTGAGGCCGCGGTCGAGCATGGCGGTCAGTTCGCGCTGCACCTGTTCGCGCGGCGGAAAGCGCACCGCGAACACGTCATCACCCTGGTTGGCGCGCGCCTGCAGGCGGCGGCTGATGAAGCGTTGCCAGCGCGAGCCGCTCCACAATCGCGGCAGGTAGTGGCGCAGGCGGAAACCCAGCGTGCGGTAGGCGTAGCCGTCGAGAAAGATGGCGCCGGCCACGCGCGGCTCGTCGAGCGCCACGCCGTGCGCGTTCTGCGCGCCGGAACACAGGCCGAGCAGCACGAAGCGGCTGCAGCCGGCGTGACTGGCGAGCAGGCTCATCGCGTCGGCGACGTCCGCCTTGACCTGCTGCGCCTGCGAGCCCGCTTCATCGGCGGCGCTGCTGTCGCCGAGCGAGGAAAGGTCGAAGCGCAGGGTGGGATAGCCGCCGGCGTTCAGCCGCCGGGCAAGTTCCACGTGCAGCCGGAACGGCCCGACCCGGTGCACCATGCCGGCATTCAGCACGATCACGCCGACCGGCGCGGCAGGCGTCGCCGCATCGGGCAACCCGGCCACGCCGACCAGGTGCTGTGCGCGGCCGAAGCGGAAGGCGCGCTCCATGCTCATGCGGCGGCCCGCAGGTGATCGCCGACGGTGCGGATCAGATCGGGGGCGAGGATGGCGTGCTCCAGCCGGTCCAGCACATCCCAGCCGGCCGTGGACGACAGTGCGACGACCGCGCTGCCGGCGCCGAGCCGCGCGGGCCAGTCCGTCTGCACGGCGGCGGGCTGCGAGGCGAACACGCGCACGGGAATCGCTGCCGGCGTCGCGCGCCAGTGGTCGAGTTGCCGGCGCAGGTCGGCGCCGACCGGGAAGCCCAGCCATTGATCGGCCGCATCCTCGCGGCTGCGCGGCGCGGTGAAACGCATCGGGTCCGCGCGCAGGGCTTCCTGCGCCGCGTCCAGCCGGGTCACGGATTCGTGGCCGTCCAGCAGCGGGTCCCACAGCAACAGCTCCGCCAGGCGGGCGGCCGGAGCCGCTTCCAGTGCGATGGCGCCGCCCAGCCGTGCGCCGAAGCCGATCACCCGGCTGCAGCCGGAGCGTGCACGCAGTTCGGCCGCCGCGGCAGCCGTGTCGGCCACGCAGCGGGTCCAGTCGCAGGCATCGCTGGCGCCGGCCGAGTCGCCGGTGCCGAAATAGTCGAAGCGCAGCGCGGCGACGCCTTGCTGCGCCAGCGCATCGGCCAGCTGGCGGTACACGCGGTGGCTGCGGATCATGTCCTGGCCCAGCGGCGGGCACAGCAGCATGGCCGTACGCGCCGGCCCGGCGACCGGATGATAGAGACCGAACAGACTCTCCCCGCTACCGAATTGGCACGGTTGTGCCGGTTCGACCCGCATCCGTCACCTCCGATAGGCCACGCCGAGATAGATCTCGTTGGCATGGTAGCTGGCGCCGACGCTGTCGCTGTGACGCAGGCGACGGGTGAAGGAAGCGTTCCAGCTCCAGTGCTCGGTGCGCTGGGTGGCCAGGATCAGGCCGAAATTGGTGGTGCGGTCGGTGCGCGCCACGGTGCTGTACTCCATCGACTCGGTGTTGCCGAACAGCGACAGCGTGGTGCGCGGGTGCAGCCGGTAGTCGAGGCCGAGGGTGCCGCCGCGGCCGCGCTGGCTGTCGGTGGGGTCGTTGACGTAATCGAAGTTGCGGTACAGCGGTGCGACGCGCAGGTTCCAGCGCGTGCCGACGTAGGTGTAGACCGCTTCGTAGCGCCGCTCGGTATAGACCTGCGAGCTGATCACGGTGGCGCCGGTATTGATGTTCGACGGCGCCGGCGGGGCCAGCGCCGATTCGCCGGGGTTCTGGTCGAGCTGGTTGATCAGGTCTTCCGCCGCGTCGCCGTACTGGCGCGCGCCGCGCAGCAGCAGGGTGCTGTTGGGGGTCATGCGCCAAGCCACGCTCAGTCGCGCCAGTGGCGTGTTGATCGACTGCGCCTGGTCGAACGACAGCCGCGACCAGCCCAGCGAGGCGTTGATGTCGAGCTGGCTGAGGCGGCTGATCGAGCTGACGAACACCTGGGTGCGGTTGTAGGCCGGGCCGGCGTCGGCGTGGTCGAAGGTGACGCGCTCGGTTTCCGCGTTGGCCGACAGCGATGCGGTGGGGCTGAGATCCTTGAACAGGCGCAGGGCCAGCAGGCCGCGCGAGGAATCGAACTCGTTGGTCTTGGAGGCGCGGCTGTCGATATAGCGCAGTTCGGCCTGGCCGCGCACGGTGGGGTTCAGCCGGAAACGCAGCGTCGGGCCCACGGTCAGCACGTTGGTCTGCTGCTGGTTGTCCGGCGCGTTGCTGGAGAAGGTCGACAGCGGCTGCACGCTGGCCACGTCGCGCACGGTGAAGTCCAGCCGCTCGGGCAGTACCGTCCAGTTCGCCTGGCCGGCGAGCTGGGCCAGCGTCTGGTTGTCGAAGGCGTGCGCCAGGTAGTCGCGATACTCCAGATTGCCGACCACGTCGGCCTGGAAGGTGGAGCCTTCCTGGTGGTAGCTGAAGTCGAAGCCGGGGATCAGCATGTTCTGGCTGATCGGGTCGGTTTCGGTCAGGCCGATGTTGTCGCTGTGCCCCACCCCGACGCGCCAGCCGTAGTCGAACTGCGCCGCCGATGCGCCGGTCGAGGCAATGACCAGCATCGACCCCAGTACGCAGGTGCGGGTGCGATATCTCGCCATGTTTGCATGCCCCCTTGTCTTGTCCATGTCGTCGAGTCCTGAACCTGCGGAAACCGCATCCGATGGCTTGCCCCTGGCGCCGCGAGTCTGGCAGATCTGCGCGGGACCGTGCGGTGGGCGGAGTGTCGCGACACCCCGCCGGACAACCTCACGGTGCGTGGTTGAACACCACTCCGGCCACCTTGTTCGCATCGAAACTGGCCACCGCCTGGCTGATCGCCGCCGGCGTGTCGCGGCCGTAGCCGGCCACCACCACCACCTGATCGGCCAGCTCGGAGAGGATGCGCGCGTCGGGCGAGCCCTTGATCGCCGGCCCGTCCAGGAACAGATAGCGGTCGGGGTAGCGGCAACGCAGCGAATCCACCACCGCGCGCATGCGGAACGAGGAGAAATACTCGCCGCTGTTCTCGCGGGTGGAACCGGCCGGGATCAGACGCAGGCGCGGGATGCCCGTCGGGTAGATGATCGACTTGATGCCGATCGACGGCTGCTCGAGGAAGTTGATCAGGCCTTCGCTGCCGCGCGCCACGCCCAGCGCCTCGTGCTGCGCCGGGTAGCGCAGATTGCAGTCGATCAGCAGGCTGGTCTTGGCTTCGTCGAAGGCGAATGCAAGGGCCAGGTTGCGCGCCACGAAACTGCCGCCCGACCTGGGGCTGACCGGCACCACCATCGTCACGAAATTGCGTTCGCCACCGAGCCACAGCAAGCGCGTGCGGATCTCGCGGAACGCATCGGATTGCGTGCGCACCGATTCGTCGCGGTGGATCAGCCGGCGTTCCTCCAGCTGCCGCGCCACCAGCGCGCCGGTTTCCGACATCAGCGCGATCGAATGGCCCGGCGTGGCCTTGGCCTCGTCACCGGAGGGGCCGGCCCGTTCGCGGGCCTCGGGCTCGCGCGAGGGCAGGTTGATCACCGACTTGTCATCGTCCCGAGCGTTCATGCCAGTCCCTTCAGCTTCAGCCAGAACAGCAGCGCATAGGCCAGCACCACGGCCAGCACGATCGCCACCAGCGCCAGGTTGCGCCGACGCTCGCGCTGGTGGTCGCCCGGCGTCGGATAGAACGGAATCGTCGCCAGTATCGGCAGGCTGGTCGCCTGCTCCAGTTGCTCCGCCGAGCGCACGCGCGGGTCGAAGCGGGCGAAGCCGAACAGCACGCCGAACGGAACGGCGAGGCCGACGAGGATGCCGGCGATGCCGAAATGCATGAAGCGCAGCCCCGAGGGCACCAGCGGCATCACCGCGGGGTTCTGCACCGCGAACGAGGGGCCGTCCTGGTCGGCGTCGAGGTTCATCGACACTCGCGCGCTCTCGCGGCGCTTGAGCAGGTCCTGGTAGACGTCGCGGTTGACCGTGTAGTCGCGGGTCAACTCGGCGGTGACCGCCTCGGAATCGGCGATGCGCCTGCTGCGGTCCAGCTCGGAGTCGAGCCGCGCCTGCGCCGCGCCCAGCCGTGCGGTGGTGGCGGCGATGTCCGAGCGCAAGTTGGCGAGCTGGCTGCGCATCTGCTGGTAGAGCGGATTGAACTGCACGGCGCTGCCGTTGCTGCCGGCGTCGCCGATCGCACGCGGCGCCTTCGCCGCTTGCTGGTCGGCGCTGGCCAGCAGCCGACGCAGGTCTTCGATCTGGTGGCGAGTGCGCACCACGTCGGGGTACTCGTCGGTGTAGGTCAGGCGCAGCTTGTCCAGTTTCGACTGCAGGTCGGCGAGCTGGCTTTCGTAGATGCCGCTGGAGGTCTGCACCGCGCTGACCTCCGATTCGCCGGAGAGCTGGCGCTCCAGCGAGCCCGCCTGCGAACGCTTCTCCATCAGGTCCATCTGCGCCGTCTCGATCTGGTTGCGCAACTGGCTGATGCTGGCATTGGTGTCGGCCTCGCTGCCCGGGCGCGCATCGGCGTTGGCGTTGCGGTAATCCTTGAGCTTGTTCTCCGCGTCGGTCAGCTTCTTGCGGTAGGCCTCGACTTGGCTGTCGATGAAGTCGAACGCATCGCGGCTCTCCTTCATCTTCGAGGCCACGCTCTCGCTGATGAACAGCTGGCCGAAGGTGCGCGTCACGTCGAAGGCGCGCCGCGCGTCGCTGTCGTGGTAGCTGATCGTGATCAGGTTGTCGCGCGAGATGGTGACGACGGTGCGCGCCTTGATCTCCTGGATCAGCTTGTCCTGGTCGACCGGCGAGGGGTCCTTCGCCATCCAGCCGCCGGCCACCAGCACCTGGTTCATCACCTTGCGGCTGAAGATCACCGCCTTGGCGATGCCGGCGCGGTTGGTGTTGCCGGTGGCGGCGGCGGCGCCTTCCATCAGCGGCGTGATGATGCTGCTCTTCTGCGCCAGGATGGTGACCGAGGCGTCGTAGCGGCGCGGCCAGTTCGCGCCGACGATCAGCGCGAGGATCGCGATGGCGGCGAAGATCACCGCCAGCGACACGCGCCGCCGCCTGGCCTCGGTCCACAGCACCGGGAGCAGTGCCAGCAGGGGATTGGGTTCTTCGTTCATTGACGGATCGACTCGCGTGCCGGTGCCGGCGACTCAGAACGCCCGCTGGGGCACGGTGATGACGTCACCCGGCTGCACCGGATAGTTGGTCGTCAGGTTGCCCTTCTGCAGGATGCTGTCCAGCCGGATCGCGTACGACTGCGTGCCTTCGCCGGATTTGCGGTACAGCTCGGTGCGGTCGGGGGCGGCGAACTCGGTGGTGCCGCCGGCGGCGAGCACCGCGTCGAGCACGGTCATGCCCTGGCGGTAGGGGATCGACACCGGCGTGCGCACCGCGCCGGTCACGCGCACGCGCGAAAGATATTCATGGCTGCGCAGCGAGGTGAGGATCACCGCCACCTGCGGGTCGCGCACGTAGGCCTTGAGCTTGTCCCTGATTTCCGCGGCGACCTGTTCCGGCGTGCGCCCGCCGGCCTGCACGTCGCCGATCAGGGGCACGGTGATCATGCCGTCCGGGCGCACTGGTACGCTCACGCTCAGGTCGGGGTTGTGCCACACCGACACCTGCAATTGATCGTCCACACCGATATGGTAGACAGCGACTGCCTGGGCTTCGGGGTTGACTGCAGGCGCCTGCGTCGAGCCGGGCCCGGTGGCGCAGCCGGCAAGCACGAGCAACAGGCCGAGCACGAGCAGTTGGGACAACGATTTCATGGCAATCCCCCTGATTGTCTTTCAGAATGTGAAGAATATCACGGCATCAAGAACCGCAACCGGCTAGCTGAACGACGAAACATGGCCGCGT
The DNA here is from genome assembly GCA_937906285.1 of uncultured Rhodanobacter sp. Taxonomy (GTDB): domain Bacteria; phylum Pseudomonadota; class Gammaproteobacteria; order Xanthomonadales; family Rhodanobacteraceae; genus Rhodanobacter. The sequence goes on from CALCWL010000493.1 coordinate 6,517, forward strand.
CGGATGGGTGGCGCCCGGTTCGTGCCGGGCGCTCGATCACGGAATTCACGGGACGGCAAGCATGCAAGAGCTGGAAAACACCAGGGTCGCCATTGTGGGGTTGGGTTACGTCGGCCTGCCGCTGGCGGTGGAGTTCGGCCGGCGCTACGACACGGTCGGTTTCGACATCCGCGCCGCACGGGTGGACGAGCTGCGCGCCGGCCACGACCATACGCTGGAGGTCGATGCCGCCGAACTGGGTGCGGCCACCCGCCTGCGCTTCAGCGCCGAGCTGGACGGCATCCGCGAGTGCAACGTCTACATCGTCACGGTGCCCACTCCGATCGATGCGGCCAAACGCCCCGACCTGACCCCGCTGGTCAAGGCCAGCGAGAGCCTGGGCCGGGTGCTCAAGCGCGGCGACATCGTGGTGTACGAGTCCACTGTCTACCCCGGCTGCACCGAGGAGGTCTGCATCCCGATCCTGGAGCGTGTCTCGGGACTGGTCTACAACCGCGACTTCTTCGCCGGTTACAGCCCGGAGCGGATCAACCCGGGCGACAAGCAGCACCGGGTCACCAGCATCCTCAAGGTCACCTCCGGCTCCACCCCCGAGGTGGCCGACTTCGTCAACCGGCTGTATGGCTCGATCATCACCGCCGGCACCCACCAGGCCAGCTGCATCAAGGTGGCCGAGGCCGCCAAGGTGATCGAGAACACCCAGCGCGACCTCAACATCGCGCTGGTCAACGACCTGGCCAAGCTGTTCAACACGCTGGGCATCGACACCCTCGAAGTGCTCGAGGCGGCCGGCACCAAGTGGAACTTCCTGCCGTTCCGGCCGGGCCTGGTCGGCGGCCACTGCATCAGCGTCGATCCGTACTACCTCACCCACAAGGCGCAGGAGGTGGGTCATCACCCGGACGTGATCCTGGCCGGCCGGCGCACCAACGACAGCATGGGCGAGTACATCGCCGGCCAGGTGGTGCGGCTGATGGTGCGCAAGGGCATCAACCCGGTGCACGCGCGCATCCTGGTGCTGGGGCTGGCGTTCAAGGAGAACTGCCCGGACCTGCGCAACACCCGCGTGGTGGACATCGTGCATGCGCTGCGCGGCTACAACACCGAGGTGGACGTGTTCGATCCGTGGGTCGACGCGACCGAGGCGAAACACGAATACGGCCTGGAACTCCACGATGCGCCCGCCGCAGGAAGCTACGACGGCATCGTGGTGGCCGTGGGCCACCGCCAGTTCGCCGCGCTGGGCAGCGCGGGCATCCGCGCCTTCGGCAAGCCGTCCAGCGTGCTGTACGACGTCAAGTACGTGCTGCCGCGCAATGAGGTCGACGGCCGGTTGTAGACCTGCGCTGCACGTTGCGACTGCGTATCATGGGCGGGTTTTCCTGCCGCAGGCCGCTTCCGCATGAAAGTCCTCGTCACCGGTACCGCCGGCTTCATCGGCTCCCATGTCGCCATGCGCCTGCTCGAGCGCGGCGACGAGGTGATCGGCATCGACAACCTCAGCGACTACTACGACGTGGAGCTGAAGAAGGCGCGGCTGGCGCGCTTCGCCGA
>CALCWL010000494.1 GCA_937906285.1 uncultured Rhodanobacter sp.
CGGCGGCGGCCGCATCCTGGTCGCCGGCACGCCGGAAACCGTGGCCGCCACGCCTGCATCGCACACCGGCCATTTCCTCGCGCCGCACCTGAAGCCGGCCAAGGCGGCCAAGCCAGGCGCGCCCAAACGCATCAAGGCCGCCACCAAACACATCGCCTCGGCCGACAAGTACAAGCCGATGCGCGGACGGAAAAAGAAAACCACATGAGCACACACACCTCGGGTCCACCGTCCGCCGGAACAGACCTCGACGCAGGCAAGCCGCTGTTCGTCGCCTCGATCGGCGTGCGCTGGCGCGACCTCGACGCGTTCAACCACGTCAACAATTCCAGTTACCTCACCTACCTGGAGGAGGCGCGACTGCAGTGGCTGAGCCACGTGCCGGGTCCGTGGTTCGACGAGCACGCGATGCCGGTGATGGCCGCCAGCCAGGTCAACTATCGCCGCCCGATCGCCTGGCCCGCGCAATTGCAAGTGCAGCTGTTCTGCGAACGCATGGGCAACAGCTCGATGACCATCGCGCACCGGGTGATCGACGCCGAACGAAACGATATCCTGTACTGCGACGGCCACGTGGTGATGGTGTGGATGGATCCGGCTACCGGCAAGCCGGTGCCGCTGCCCGACGCGATCCGCACCGCCGGCGCGTAGCCGCCCCATGCGCGCTGCCGTCGCCCGCACGTCATTCACGGTCGGCCCGGGCGAGTCCGGCCCGGTCGAGACGATCAGCGGCGCGCGCCACGCCTGGCGTTTCCGGATGCACTTCCATACCGGCGACGAGATCGTGCAAATGCTGGCCGGCCGCGCACGACTGCACCTGCCCACGGCCTGTCGCGAAGTTGCCGCCGGCGATACCGTCGTCGTGACCGCCGGTGTGCTTCACCGCTTCGAACCGGTGGATGCGGACGGCTGGTCCTTCGTCTCGCGCTTCACGCGGCCCCCGGTGAAGAACGACGCAGGTCGTGACGCACTCGTCGCGCGGGTCGTGGCGCTCCTGGCCGAACGGCCGTCGCTGCATACCGACGTGGAAGCGCTGGCGCGGGCCTGCTCGGTTTCGGCCGGCCACCTGGCCCGCGTCTTCCGTCGCCGGACCGGTACCAGTCCACACGATTTCCACGTGCTGTTGGCGGTGCACAAGGCCAAGGCGCTGCTGCACGACCACGTCCCCATCATCGAGGCTGCGCTCGAGGCGGGCTTCTGCGATCAGGCCCATCTCAACCGCGAGTTCGCCCGGACGTTCGGCATGACGCCTGCCGCGTTCCGCACGGCCTGGGCGCAAGCTGCCTAGGCCGCTTCCGGATCGAGCTCCAGCGCCATGTACAAGGTACCGGGCAGCGGATTGTCGTAATACGGCGCCACCGGGTGAAAACCCAGCGCGGCATAGAGCCGTCGCGCCGCCGCCATCGACGCCAGCGTATCCAGCAGCACGCGCGCATACCCGGCCCGCGCCGCCCACGCGATCGCCGCCTCGGCCAGTTGCCGCCCCAGCGCCTGGCCACGTGCACACGGGCGCACGTAGAGGCGCTTGATCTCGCCCACGCCAGGCCGCGGCCACGGCCGCAGGGCCACGCAACCCAGCACGGCTCCCTCGCTGTCGCGCGCGAGCAGGATCACGCCGCGCGGTGGCGCGTACTTGCCGGGCAGTTGCGCCAGTTCCGTGGCCACATCCTGGAAGGAAAGATCGATGCCGAGGCTGTCGACGTATTCCGTGAACAGCTCGCGCACGATCCCGATATCTTCCGGCATGCGGGCGGGCGCGATGGCGATGGTCGGGGAGGCGGGCATGCTCGGTCACTCGCGGAAAAACTCCCGACACGATAGTGAACCCGGACCGTCGATACTTGAACAGTTCTGCTCGCACGCGCACGCCGCCGACGCGCGCTGCACGCGTGGTCGTTATGATGGCCGTTCGGTCCCCACCATGGAATGCACCATGACGACAGCCCGCCCCCTCCTCGCCTTCGCCTGCCTCACCGCCCTGGCCGGCGCCGCCAATGCGCAGACGGCTGACAGCACGGCACTCACTTTGTACCGCAGCGACAATCCTTCCCTGTATGCCAGTCAGGGCGGTGAGGTCGGCGCGGGCTACGCGGTGGTGCGCGAGCAGCGTTCGCTGACCCTGGCCGCGGGCACCCACGACGTGACCATCGGCAACTTGCCCGATGCGCTGGACGCCGAAGCGCTGGCGCTGGCCTTTCCCGGCAACGATGCCACGGTGATCTCGCAGCGGTTGCTGCTGGCGCAAGGCAATGATGGCGCGCTGTCCGGCCTGGTCGGACAGGAGGTCAACGTGCTGGGCAGCAACGGCGAATCGCTGGCCAACGGCACGCTGCTGCGGGCCGGCAACGGCCTGCTGGTCCGCGGTGTCAGCGGCACCACGCTGGTGCGCGATTACGCAGCAGTGCGCAGCAACGGCGGCAGCTTCCCGCTCGGCTCCAGCCTCAGCCTGCGCGTGGACGCCGCCCGCGCCGGCCAGGCCCGCGCCGTGCTCAGCTATCCCACCGCCGGCTTGGGTTGGCGCGCCGCCTACGTGGCGACGCTGCAGCCGGGCAACGCCTGTCGCATGCAGTTCGAATCACGCGCCAGCATCGCCAACCGCAGCGGGCGCGACTGGCAGGATGCCCGGATCACCCTGATCGCCGGCGAACCGAACATGGCCAAGGGCTCGGCGCCGCGTCCGATGATGGCGATGGCGCGCGGCTACAGCGCCAAGGCCGAGGCGATGCCGCAACAGGACAGCCTGGGCGATTACCGCAGCTTCACCCTGCCGGGCAAGGTGAGCCTGCCCGACGGCAGCGTCAGCCAGGTGCCGCTGTATGCCACCCGCACGATGGATTGCGAGCGCACCACCTTGCTGGAGAACGGCAACGCCTTCGAGCCGCAGCAGCCCGTCATCCAGCGCGACTTCCAGCAAGGCAGCGGCAGCATCGTCAGCACCCTGCAACTGAAGGCCTTCGACAGCCTCCCCGCCGGCTACCTGCGTGTGCTCACGCACGACCGCCACGGCGTGCCGCAGTTCATCGGCGAAGGCCGCATCAACGACACGCCCAAGGGCAGCGACGCGACGATCACCCTGGGCACGCCGTTCGACCTGCGCGCCGAACGCACGCGCACCAGCTTCCACGTGGACAAGGACGGCCGCACGCTGGACGAGGCCTTCCGCATCGAACTCAGCAATGCCGGCGACAGCGCGCGCACCGTGACGGTGCGCGAGCACCCCTCGCGCTGGCGCGAGTGGAAGCTGGTCTCCTCCAGCAGCAAGCCCGCGCGGCAGAGCGCCGACACGCTGGAGTTCCGGGTGGAAGTGCCCGCCAACGGCAAGGCGACGCTGAACTACGCCGTGCGCTACAGCTGGACCGCCGACCAACAGCCGCAATAAGCGAACGGAGTCGATCATGCTCAACCTCATCACGCACGACCACGCCATCCGCGAGATCCAGCTCGCCCGCCCGCCGGTCAACGCGCTGAATCTGGAGCTGCTGCAGGCGCTGCACAAGGCGATCGACGACAGCGTGCGCGACGACGTGCGCGGCATCGTGTTGTCCGGCGCGCCCGGCCTGTTCTCCGCCGGCGTCGACGTGCCCTCGCTGCTGCAGCGCGACCGTGCCGGCGTGCGCGAATACTGGCGCGAGTTCTTCGCCCTGTGCGGCACGCTGGCACGCGCGCCGATCCCGCTGGTGGCAGCGATCACCGGCCACAGCCCGGCCGGCGGCGCTGTGCTGGCGCTGTTCTGCGACTACCGGGTGATGGCCGACGGCCCGTACCGGATCGGTCTCAACGAGGTGCAGGTCGGCCTGATCGTGCCCGAGGCGATCCAGCTGGCGCTGCGTCGCGTGGTCGGCACCTACCGTGCCGAGCGTCTGCTGGTGGCCGGCGCCATGATCGAATCGGCCGACGCTCTGACCTGCGGCTTCGTCGACGAAACCACCGCCGTCGAGCAGGTCACCACCCGCGCCCTGCGCTGGCTGGACGAACTGCTGGCACTGCCCGCCCACGCCATGCTCACCACGCGCCGCCTCGCCCGCGCGGACCTTGCCTGCGCCTATGCCGACATGGACGCACTGCCGCTGGACGACTTCGTCGAGGCGTTCTTCCACCCGGAGACGCAGGCCACCCTGCAGGCACTGGTGGCACGGCTGAAGAGCAAGAGCTGACTCCGCTCAGGGTTCCCAGATCATGTGCACGTCCGCCCGCGCGTAGTGCGATCCCGCGCGTGGCGCCGAGTGGTGGCGGAAGCCGACGCTTTCGTACAGCGCCAGCGCCGGCCCGAGCTTGCTGCTGGATTCCAGGAACAGTTCGCGCGCGCCGAGCGTGCGGTAAAGCTCCAGCGCTGCGTCCATCAGCAGGCGGCCGACGCCGCGGCCGCGCGCGGCAGGCGACACCGCCATCTTGGTGAGTTCGTAGACGCCGTCGCCCTCGTGTTTCAGCGCGACAGTGCCGATCGCGTGCCCTTCTCCGTCGAGGGCGAACAGGATGTGGCCGCCATTCGCCAGGATGTATTTCTCGGGGTTGCCGAGTACCTCGCGGTCGTAGTCTTCGACCACGAACCAGTGCTCCAGCCACTCGATATTGAGCGTGGCGAACGCCGCGCGCCAGCATGGGTCAAAGCCGACGATGCGCACGTCCTGTCGTGGCCCGGATGCCGCGGCGCGCGCATCCCGCGTGTCAGTGTCCGGCGCGGTCATGCGTTCCCCGTCGCCACCGGCCGCGACGGGTCGCTGACCCAGCCGCTCCACGACGGTGCGTACAGCCGCGAGCCGTGCAGGCCGGCGTGTTCCATCGCCAGCAGGTTGTGGC
>CALCWL010000495.1 GCA_937906285.1 uncultured Rhodanobacter sp.
CGCGAACCCGACTCGCCGATGCGCACGCCGTGCGCCCGCAGATGAGCCCGGATCGACGCCTCGTCGTAATCCTCCACGCGCAGGCACAGGTGGTCCATGTTGTGGCCCTGTGCAGCCGGTGCCGCGCCGCCGAGACGGCCGAGCTTGCCGTCGATCGCCACCAGGTCGATCAGCGAGGCGCCGGCGCGCAGTTGCACCAGGCCGATCTCGTCCTGGCGCCGTTCCTCGCGGCAACCCAGTACGTCGCAGTAGAAGCGCTGCATGGCCACCGGGTCGATGGCGCGCAACACCACGTGGTCGATCTCGCCGATGCGGAGCATGCAGGTTCCTCGATGGGACGGGTCGCCAAGCATAGTGGCGGTTCCACCTGAACCGCGGCCGGCGCAGGTGTCCGACCTGTATAATCGCCGGGGTAAACGCATGGTGGGAGAAGCCGCACGCTCCCGACCGGAGCACCGGCTGCCGAAGACGCAACGCCCGTAATCGCTCAGGCCCCACACCACCACGCGTCAACACTCTGGAGAGAGCGGTTGAATCCGCCGCCGAAGGGGCACGAAACGCCGCCGCGTTTCCAAACTCTCAGGCAAAAGGACAGAGGGGCGCCCCGCGTGCGGCACGGCACGTTGTCTGCGGATGCCCCCAAGCCATGACCCCGAATACCCCGACCTCCCTGCGTGACCTCGAACACCACGGCGCGTTCATCGATCGCCACATTGGGCCGGACGACGCCGAGATCGCGCAGATGCTGCGCGTGGTCGGCCACGATTCGCTGGAATCGATGACCGACGCCATCGTCCCCGGCTCGATCAAGTCCGCTGCGCCGCTGGCGTTGCCAGAAGCGATCACCGAAGAGGCCGCGCTGGCGAAGATCCGCGCGATCGCCGACAGGAACCAGGTATTCCGCAGCTTCATCGGCCAAGGCTATTACGGCACGCTCACGCCGAACGTCATCCTGCGCAACGTGCTGGAAAACCCGGCCTGGTACACGGCCTACACGCCGTACCAGGCGGAGATCTCGCAGGGCCGCATGGAGCTGATCAACTTCCAGACCATGTGCGCCGACCTCACCGGCATGGAGATCGCCAACGCCTCGCTGCTGGACGAGGCCACCGCCGCGGCCGAGGCGATGACCCTGGCCAAGCGCTCGTGCAAGTCGAAGTCGAACGTGTTCTTCGTGTCCAGCGGCGTGCACCCGCAGACGCTGGAAGTGGTGCGCACGCGCGCCGAGCCGCTGGGCATCGAGCTGGTGGTCGGCGCCGACGCCGACGCGGCCGGCACCGAGGCCTTCGGCGTGCTGCTGCAGTACCCGGACACCTTCGGCGGCATCCATGACTACAAGGCCGTCGCAGACGCCGTGCACGCGCGCGGCGGCCTGGTCGCGGTGGCCACCGACCTGCTCGCGCTGACCCTGATCGCCGCGCCCGGCGAATGGGGCGCCGACATCGTGGTGGGCAACTCGCAGCGCTTCGGCGTGCCGTTCGGCTTCGGCGGCCCGCACGCCGCGTTCATGGCCTGCCGCGACGCGTACAAGCGCTCGATGCCGGGCCGCCTGATCGGCGTGTCGATCGACACCGAAGGCAAGGCCGCCTACCGCCTCACCCTGCAGACCCGCGAGCAGCACATCCGCCGCGAGAAGGCGACTTCCAACATCTGCACCGCGCAGGTGCTGCTGGCGGTGATGGCCAGCATGTATGCGGTCTACCACGGTCCTGAAGGGCTGCTGCGCATCGCGCGCCGCACCCATCGACTGGCAGTGATCCTCGCCGTGGCGCTGCGCCGCGCCGGGGTCAAGGTGGGCAGCGATTTCTTCGACACGCTGCACGTCACCGGCATCGACGCCGCCGCGATCCATGCGAAGGCCGAGGCCGCATGCATCAACCTGCGTCGCATCGATGGCCAGAGCCTCTGCATCAGCCTGGACGAGACCACCAGCCGCGCCGACGTGGTCGCGCTGGCGGGCCTGTTCGGCGCCGAAGCCGACATCGAGGCGCTGGACGCCGAAGTCCACGATGCGCTGCCGCGCACGTTGCTGCGCCAGAGCACGTTCCTGACGCACCCGGTGTTCAACACGCACCACACCGAACACGAGCTGCTGCGCTACCTG
>CALCWL010000496.1 GCA_937906285.1 uncultured Rhodanobacter sp.
GCCGGAATTGCGCGACAGCAGGATCACCTCCACCGGCGGCACGTCGCCGGCCAGCCTGTTCAACCCCAGCAGTTTCTGCACCAGCGGAAAGGCCACGCCGGGCTTGAGGATCTCGTCCTCGTGTTCGATCTGGAAGGCGCGGTAGGCGTCCAGGCCGTCGCGCTCGAACAGCGCGTGGCTGTCGCCCAGATCGAACAGGGCGCGGGAAGAGATGGCCACCACGAGGCGGTTGTCGGTGGTGGATGCGGGATCGTGGACGGTTGGCTGGCTCATGCCGCGAATCTACTGCAAACGGCTGGGAGTGAGGGAAGAGGAGTGGGAAGTGAGAGAAGACAAAAGCGCATGCCTCAGCTTTCTCTCACTCCTCACTCCTCTCCACTCATTCCTCGCTCTTTCTCATTCGGCGGCGAACTGCTCGTCCAGGATGCGCTGCTCCAGGTTGTGTTCCGGGTCGAACAGCAGACGCACACCGCGTCCTTCGGCCTGGCGCACGACCACCTCGCGCACGTCGCGCACCTCGTGGAAATCCGCGGTGGCGCTGACCGGGCGCTTGCCCGGATCGAGAATGCGCAGGGTGACCTGGGTGCGATGCGGCAGGATCGCGCCGCGCCAGCGGCGCGGACGGAACGGACTGATCGGGGTGAGCGCGAGCACGTTCGCGTCCAGCGGCAGGATCGGCCCGTGCGCAGACAGGTTGTAGGCGGTGGAGCCTGCCGGTGTGGCGACCATGATGCCGTCGCAGACCAGGTTGGGCAGCTTCACCGTCTCGTTGAGCTTCACTTCCAGGTGCGCGGCCTGGTTGCTCTGGCGCAGCAGCGACACCTCGTTGAACGCCTGCGCCTGGTGGCTGGTGCCGTCCGCGTCGGTGACCAGCATCTCCAGCGGATGCAGCTCGGCGGCATGCGCGCGCGCCACCCGTTCGGGCAGCCCGTCGAGCTTGTGCTTGTTCATCAGGAAGCCGACCCGCCCCAGCTTCATGCCATACACCGGCACGTCCAGCGCACGGTGCAGATGCAGGGTGCGCAGCATGAAGCCATCGCCCCCCAGGGCCACGATCAGCTGCGCCTCGACCGCCGGCACGTCGCCATAGCGCTCCACCAGCTTGCGCCTTGCCTGCTGGGCGACACTGGTGTCACTGGCGACGAAGGCGATGCGCATGGGAAGCCGGGAACAGGGAATAGGAAGAGCAGGCAAGCTTGCCCTTCCGATCATCCCGGCAACACGCGTATCAGATCAAGCGTACGCGCTACTGCTTTTGCCATTCCCTGTTCCCTATTCTATTCCCGGCCCTCAACCCACCGGCACCTGCGCCAGCTGCGCCAGCCGGCGGACGGCGACCGAGGCAATCGGGTAGTCCGCGTTCTGGGTGAGGATTTCCGCCAGCATGTTGCGGGTGTGCTGCAAGGTCGCATCGTCACGCTGCAGCCATGCCTGCACCGGCGAGACATTGCCGGCCGCGCCGGCCATGCCCAGCACCTGCAGCGCCAACGCGCGATGCTGGTGGCCCAGTTCGTCCAGCAGCGAGCCGCGGGCCTGCGCATGCCAGTGGCCCTCGACCGGCAAGGCCTCGATCTGACCGCGCAACCACTCCAGATCCAGCACCTCGCCCAGCTCGAAGAACACCCGGGCGACCTTCTCCATCGGCTGGCCGCTCTGTTGCACGACTTCGACCATGTCCAGCGCGGCGCGCAGGTCCGGCATGCGGGCCAGTCGCTGGCCGAGCTCGGCCGGCATGCCCAGGCCTTCCCATTTCTCCTGGGTGCAGGCGAAGTCGCCCTTGCCGGTGGGCGTAAGCACCTCGGGCAGCACCTGGCGCAGGGCGGAAACGCCCGTCTGATAGCGCGCCACGTTTTCTGCGATGTCGAGCGAACCGCCGGGGCGGTTGAGCAGCCAGCGGGTCATGTGGCGCAGCAGCGACCACACCTGCTTGACCGCGTCGACCTGGGTGTCCTCGGCCACCTTGCTGTCCAGCGCCTCGATCTGCGCCCACAGCTGGCGCGCATCGAGGATCTCGCGCGCCGCCGTGTACGCCTTGGCGATCGCCTCGGGGCCTTTGCCGGTGTCCTCCTGCATGCGCATCATGAAGGTGGCGCCCATGCGGTTG
>CALCWL010000497.1 GCA_937906285.1 uncultured Rhodanobacter sp.
CAGGCGGTGGCCAGCGGGCTCAAGCCGGCCTGGTTGAGCGCGTCGATCGGCGCGGCAGCATCCAGCAGCATCGCCGCCACGCCGGCATCGGCGCTGAGCACGGCGCCGTGCAGCGGCGTGTTGCCGTCGGCATCGGTGGCCAGCGGGTTGGCGCCGTTGGCGAGCAGCATCAACACCGCTTCGGCGCGGCCATGCCAGCTGTCACGGGTGGCCGCCAGCAACGGGGTGAGTCCGCCGCTGGCCTGATTGACGTCGGCGCCGCGCGCGATCAGTTCTCGCAGCAGACGCGTGTCGGGCAGCAGCGCCGCCAGCATCAGCACCGGGCGCTGGTCGCGGTCGCCGGGCTGCGGCACAGTGTCGCAGGCGGCACCCACTTCCAGCAGCGCCAGCGCGCGTTCGATGTCGCCGGCGCGGGTAGCGGCGAGCAAGGCGGCGGCCTGTTCGGGTGTGCCGGCGACGCGCTCCGGTTCGCTGAGCACCGGTCGCGGCAATTCAGCGGTCAGCGGATTCGCGTCGGCGCGTCGGCGCGGTGGATGGCGTTCGCACAGCAACGCACGCAGGGTGCGGTTGGCGATCACCAGGCAGGCCAGCGGCAGGATCACCAGCGCGTAGATCGCCAGCGCCGCCAGACGCATCTCCTCCGGCAGCATGCCGACCAGTCCGGTCAGCGCGATCGCACCGAATGCCAGTGCAAGCAGGCACAGCGCGGCCGGCACGAAGTGGGTGAAGAAGCGCTCCTCGCGCGACAAGTGCCGACCGAATGCCATGCTGCGCAGGGTGGCGGTGAAGATCCACGAACCGTCGCGCTGCGGTGGGTAGGCGTCGTCCCACACGAACACCAGCCCGAACGCCGGCCACAGCCGCCACAGCGTGACCAGCGCCAGCACCAGCGCGGCGGCCAGCAGCAGCGCGGCGCTGAGGCTGGGGCTGTGGCTCAGTTGCAGCATCGGCCATGCCACCAGCACGAAGACCAGCACGGTGTAACCGGTAAACATCACCAGGTGCGCGGCACCGCGGCGCAGCACGGTACGCGCGAAGCTCGGTTCCGGATCGAAACCGATCGCGTGGCAGATGGCCGCCATGGTCAGCGCGTTGGCCAGCAGCAGCGGGATCAAGGTCAGCGGGTGGGTGGTCAGGCCGGCCAGTGCCACGGCCAGCAAGCCGGGAATGAACCAGGCCAGCGCGTGCAGGAAGGGAGGGCGACGGCGGGATTTGGTCTGGGTCATGGCGGCAGTATAGAAATCGTGGACGGTGCAGGCGGTAACCAGGCGTTAACGCGAACGCCATGATGCGCGATTCACTCGTCCCGATCATCCCGCGGCGAGTGTGTGTAGGCGGGGTGGTTGGCGGCGGCCAGTGTTTCCTGCGGCGGCAGTTGCAGATGCCAGCCTTGGGTGCGCAGGTGCTCGAGCACCTGGCGAGTGTCCTCCACCGGCAGTTTGCGCTGGAGCGTCAGTTGCACCTCCATCACGAAGCGCAATTCACCCAACATCAGCGTCAGCGGCTCGGGCAATACGTCGAACGCGTCGCGTTCGGCCAGCCACAGGTAAGTGTCAGCCTTGGACAGGCTGGCGTAGACGAAGCATTGCATGGCAGCACCGTGAGGCGGGAGCGAGCGCCGGGGAGGCGAGAGTAGCAGCGCCGGCCGCCGGATCGACCAGGGGATTTGTTTGCCAGGCGGAGTTCACTTGTTAGTAATTTGTTGCGAGCGCACTTGCAACGCCTTGTCCGAGAGGGCAAAGTCCAGCGCAGGAAGTTCAAACGCACGTATGAATTTCCCTTTCCGTCTGCCCGACCCACCGAGTTGTTCCAACATCATGCAGGAGCCAGCGATGCACACGTCTTTCCGTATCCTCACGGGCGCTGCCCGTCCACTGGCGCTCGCCGCGCTGAGCATTGCGATCGTGGGCGCCCTGGTTGCGCCGGTGAGCGCGGATGCCAGTGCGTTCCAGCTCAAGGAGAACAGCGCCAAGGGCCTGGGCCGCGCCTTTGCCGGCTCCGCCACCGCCGGCGGCGACGCTTCGGTGGTGGTCAACAACCCGGCCGCGATGTCCGAGCTGAAGGGCACCTACTTGCAGGCCGACGTCACCGCGATCAATTTCAGCGCCAAGTTCGACGGCAGCGCGCATGACGTGCTGGGTCGCCCGATCAGCGGCGGCAACGGCGGCGATGCCGGCACCACCTTGCCGGTGCCGGCGCTGTTCTTCGCCACCCAGGTCAGCGACCGCGTGCATGTGGGCGCCGGCTTCTCGGTGCCGTTCGGCTTCCAGACCGAATACGACAAGGACTGGGTCGGCCGCTACCACGGCATCAAGTCCAAGTTCCAGTCGCTCGACGCCACGCTGTCGGCATCGTTCGACGTCACCGACAACTTCAGCCTGGGCGCCAGCTTCATCGC
>CALCWL010000498.1 GCA_937906285.1 uncultured Rhodanobacter sp.
GGCATTCCAGATGTCCACGCCGTGGAACGGCGGCGTCTCCGCCACGCCGATCTGCGCGCGATTGTCCGCGCGCGGGATCGGGAACAGCAGGCTGGCGTCGTAGCGGTCGGCGTAGACGGTGTCCTTGCCGAGCGGGGAATGTCCGGGGGTGCTCATTCGCCCAAGTTTACCCCGCCGCTTCTCGCAGGAGCCCGCTCGCGGGCGATGCTCTTGCTTTTGCGAATCCCGGCATCAGGAGCATCGCCCGCGAGCGGGCTCCTGCGGGTCTTTCGAGTTCCGTCCTTACGCGTTGACCATCCGCATTCCGCTGCTGACGTAGCGCTCGCCGCTGGCCGCGTCGGGCGGAAACACCGCGTCGATCGCCTTCAGCTCGGCGGCGCTGAGCTGCACGTCCAGCGCGCCGAGGTTTTCGTCCAGCCGGCTGCGCTTGCGGGTGCCGGGGATGGCCAGCACGTCCTCGCCCTGCGCCAGCACCCAGGCCAGCGCCAGCTGCGCAGGCGAGCAGCCCTTGTCGGCGGCGATGGCTTTCACCTGCTCGACCAACTGCAGGTTGCGCGCAAAGTTTTCGCCCACGAAACGCGGACTGTGGCGGCGGTAATCGTCGGCCTCGAAATCGTCCGGCGAACGGATCGCGCCGGTGAGGAAGCCGCGGCCCAGCGGCGAGTAGGCGACCAGGCTCACGCCGAGCTTGCGGCAGGCGGCGAGCATGCCGTTGGTTTGCGGGTCGCGCGTCCACAGCGAGAATTCACTTTGAAGCGCGGCGATCGGATGCACCTTGCAGGCGCGCTCCAGGGTAGCGCCGGAGGCCTCGCTCAGGCCCAGGTAGCGCACCTTGCCGGCAGCCACCAGTTCGGCCATCGCGCCCACGGTCTCCTCGATCGGCACGTTCGGGTCGACACGGTGCTGGTAGTACAGGTCGATGGTGTCGACGCCCAGGCGCTTCAGGCTGGCGTCGCAGGCCGCGCGCACGTACTCCGGGCGGCCGTTGACGCCGCGCGCCGCCGGGTTGTCCGGGTCCAGCACGATGCCGAACTTGGTCGCCACGAAGGCCTGTTCGCGGCGCCCCTTGATGGCCTTGCCGACCAACACCTCGTTGGTGTGCGGGCCGTACATGTCGGCGGTGTCGAGCAGGTTGAGGCCGCGCTCCAGCGCGTGGTGGATGGT
>CALCWL010000499.1 GCA_937906285.1 uncultured Rhodanobacter sp.
TTGTGGGATGACGTGGCGAAGGCCAACGAGGTGGCGATGCGCGTGGTCAATGCCCAGGCCAAAGCCGCGGGCCGCCCGCTCGCCGAGTGCGGCCACTACATGGAATGGCTGGAGTACGCCTACTACCAGCAGGGTCGCTTCCACGATGCCGAAAAGGCGCTGCAGGCATGCCGGCAGTCGATCGAGCCCTCGACAACCTGGGCCAACGCCCACGCCGACCGACTCGCCACGATGCAAAGCACGCCGGCGAAGTTCGCGCGGATGCTCAACGAGTCGCTGTTGCAGATGCGCGCGATCGCCGTGGTCGAATCCGGCGATGGCAACGGTCCGGCCGCACACACCGTGGTGAACACGACCGGCATGGGTCCGGACGCCGGCTGGAACGACTTCGTCGATGGCTATGCCGCGATCGAACGCCACGACCTGCCGGCCGCCCAGAAATCGCTGGCCGCGCTGTCGGCGCGGCACACCGGCAGCGAGACCTCCGGCGACACGCAGACGAGCAGCTACCTGGCCATCCTCCGGGACGACCTCGGCGGCATGCTGGCGATCGGCGAGGGCAGGCCGCAGGCTGGCGTGGATGCCATCCGCCGTGCGGCCCACCGCTACGAAACGCTGGCGTTCGACTTCGGACCGCCGGTGCCGATCAAGCCGCCACACGAACTGCTGGGCGAACAGTTGCTCAAGCAAGGCAACACCACCGATGCCCGCACGGCGTTCGGGACTGCACTGAAAAACGCACCCCGGCGCACCCGGTCCCTGCTCGGCCGCGCCCGCGCGGAATCGGCCGGCGGCGACGTTGCGGCAGCCACCGCCACCTACAAGGAACTGGTGACCATCTGGCACGGCGCCGATGCGGATCTGCCGGAGCTGGCCGAAGCAAAGGAGTACGTCGCGGCACATCCGTGAGCAAAGCCTTGGCGAAAGTCCCGCGAAGGCGGCTCGGGCATGCCTCAACAAACGCAGCCCTCAGGCGAAGTGCGTGGCATCGACCTCGCTGCGCGTCGGCGCCATGAAGTACTCGTGCAGGTATTTCTCGCCTTCGTCGCAGAACACCGTCACCACCGTCTTCAACTCCGGGAAATTCTTGCGGATGCGCTGCGCCGCCAGCATGTGCGCGCCGGAACTGGGGCCGCAGAACAGGCCGTGACGGCGCGCCAGCCGTTTCATCTCGGTCACCGCATCGACGCTCGACACCGACAGCACCTCGTTCACCAGGCTGGCGTGGCGTTCGAAGATGCCTGGCACGAAGCCGTCGGAAATGCCCTCGATGGTGTGCGAGGCGATCTCGCCGCACAGGATCGTGCACGATTCGGACGGCTCCATCGCGAACAGCCGCACGTCGGGATTGACCGCGCGGAACGCCTGACCCACGCCGATCAGGGTGCCGCCGGTACCCACGCCGAGCACCAGCGCATCGGGCACGCAACCGGCGGGGAGCTGGGCGAGGATTTCCGGGCCGAGGATCTCGCGGTTCTCCTCCACGTTCCATTCCGACTCGAACTGGCTGGGGCAGAAATAACCGGGCTGTGCACCCAGTTCCTTTGCCCGCGCCAGCGCCTCGTTGACGTGGAAGTTGCCGCAGAACAATACCTCGGCGCCGAACGCGCGCGAGATCGCCACGCGCTCGCTGGACAGGCCCTCCGGCATCACCACCTGCATGCGGTAGCCCTTCACCGCGGCCACCATCGACAAGGCGTTGCCGGTGTTGCCGCTGGTCGCCTCCACGATGGTGTCGCCAGGCTTGAGCAGGCCCTCGCGCTCGGCGCGTTCGATCATGTACTTGGCGATGCGCGCCTTGATCGAGCCGGACGGGTTGAGGAACTCGATCTTGGCGTAAACGCCCTCGATGTGCAGCAGCGGCGTGTCGCCGACCGCATCGAGGATGGTGTCGGAGACCGCGGCAAAACGGGCGCTCATCTCAGTGGCCCTCGTGCGCATGCTGCATCACGTCCAGCGCCAGCGCGGAATGCGCATAGGCGGCGCCGGCGCGCATTTCTGCGGCGACCCAGATCGCCTCCATGATCTGCTGTTCGGTGGCGCCCTGCTTGAGCGCCTCGGCGGTGTGGCCCTTGATGCAGTACGGACACTGCGTGGTATGGGCCACGGCCACCGCGATCAGCTGCTTGGTGACGTTGGGCAGGGCGCCGTCGGCGAACACGGCGGCGCTGAAGGCCTTGAAGGCCTGCAACGGCGCGGGCGCCAGCTCGCGGCGCTTGCGCGCCAACTCCGCAGTGGAGGGGGGATACATCGGTGACTCCATGGGTTTGCTCCGGTTCGTTTCACGGGCGCGCACGCCCGTTCGCCGTGGGGCGACCGGACGCGCGCGGATGGATCGATCGCCTCAGCGTGGCGGCCGCGACGTGCCGAGCACCCAGTCTGGCGGATCGCTGGCGGGGAAGCTCTGTGCGAGTTGCTCGTCGATGCGTCGCTCGCGCCGTTCGCGCGACTGGCGCGGATCGCTCGGCGCTTGCCGCCGCATGTGGGATTCCCCTGCCCTTCTGCATCGTTTCATGGTTCTGCACCAGGCATGGCGCCAAGCGGGCGTCGCGTACCCTGACCATAGGCGCCGTGGCCGCCCGCGGCGCTGATCCACGTCAGGGAAGAGCCGGATCACCGGCATGATGCGAGCGGGTCGGTGAAAGCACCGTGGTCGCGCACCGCCCGGGCCAGGAGCCTCAGCCGTGCGGCGGTGGCGCGCTGGGCTGCATGTAGGTTGGCGTGCTCGCATACGGAGGCGGCACCTCCCACATGCGCGCGGCGTAGAACACCGCCCAGGCCACCACGAACAGGCTAAGCACCCACACCCACACCGGGATCGACGAACGCGCCTCGGCGCGGCGCGGATCGAACGGATCGTCCGTGCTGAACGCATCCACGTGCAGCTGCAACTCGCCGCGCCGGGTCGAGCCTGGACGCAGGCCGGAAACCAGGATGCCGGGACCGTTCTGCACGACGAACGGAATCTCCTCGATGCC
>CALCWL010000500.1 GCA_937906285.1 uncultured Rhodanobacter sp.
CGCAAGGCCACGCCGTACGGCGAGCGCGAGCGCGAGTTCCAGTTGTACCGGCGCGGCCGCTACGTGGAGTTCAACCTGGTCTACGACCGCGGCACCTTGTTCGGCCTGCAGTCCGGCGGTCGCACCGAATCGATCCTGATGAGCCTGCCGCCGCGGGTGCGCTTCGAGTATGCATACCAGCCGGAAGCCGGCTCCGCCGAGGCGAAACTGGCCGACTACCTGAAGCCGCGCAACTGGCTCTGACGCAATCCCGTACGCAGGGCGGGCACTGCCCGCCCTGCGGCCTTACGGCGTGGCGCCGCTGAACTTCTCCACCGTGGCGCCCTTTACCGGGCCGATCTGCGCGCTGTCGCTGACTTTCAGTTCCACCTCGCGGCGGAACTCCAGCGTGCCCTGCACCACCGCATGCGGACCGATCACCACCACCGGCTTGCGGCTGTTGAAGTTGAACCAGCCGTGCTGCTTGTCGACCAGGATGCCGCCTTCGACGCGCGAGTTCTCACCCACGGTGATGTCGCCGCTTACCGTGGAGAGCCCGCCGGCGACGTGGGCGGCGTGCAGCACGATCGCACCGTTGACGTTGCCCAGCTTGCCGCCGACCTCGGCGCCGCGCGCCAGGCGGATGCTGCCGTTGACCGCGCTCACCTCGCCGCTGACCTTGCTGGCCTCGCCCAGCGTGATCGAGCCGTTGACGGTGTCCACCGCGGTGGCCTGGGTGCGGTCGCCCAGCTCCACTGCGCCATTGACCGTGCTGGCCTCGCGCACGGTGGCGCCGTCGCCCACATAGACCGCGCCGTTGACCGAGCTGACGTTGCCGGCCTGCTGGCCAGCCTCGACGCGTACCGCGCCGTTGACCTTGTCGATGTCGCCGTCGCGGGCCGCCGCCAGCGCGGGCAGCAAGGCAAACGTGCACAGGAGAAGAAGGGTCGAAATGCGGCGCATGGCAGCCTCCGTGGTCGGTGGGAGTCTCTGGGAGCGTGGGCGGTTTCTGCCGCGCACACTCCTAGGATGCCGCCCCAGCGGCAAAGGTTTGCCATGACCTGTGGCAGGGTGCGGATTTGACGCTGCCGGGGCTGCACTGCACCATTCACGGTTCATCCCGTTTTTGCTGAGCGCAGCCATGCACAAGCTCGTCCTGATCCGCCACGGTCAATCGCAGTGGAACCTCGACAACCGTTTCAGCGGCTGGGCCGACGTCGACCTCACCGAGCAGGGCAGGGCCGAGGCGCGCGAGGCGGGCCGCCTGCTGACCGAAAGCGGCTACAGCTTCGACGTGGCGCACACCTCGGTGCTCAAGCGAGCCGTGCGCACGCTGTGGGGCGTGCAGGACGAAATGGGCCTGATGTGGCTGCCGGTGGTCACCGACTGGCGCCTCAACGAGCGCCACTACGGCGGCCTCACCGGCCTGAACAAGGCCGAGACCGCGGCGAAGTACGGCGAGGAGCAGGTGAAGATCTGGCGGCGCAGCTACGACGTGCCG
Source organism: uncultured Rhodanobacter sp. (assembly GCA_937906285.1). Lineage (GTDB taxonomy): Bacteria > Pseudomonadota > Gammaproteobacteria > Xanthomonadales > Rhodanobacteraceae > Rhodanobacter. Next base: position 1,481 of record CALCWL010000500.1, read on the forward strand.
CCGCCGCCGCTGGAGCGCGCCGCCAACGAGTCGGTGCACGACCCGCGCTACGCGAAGCTCGACCCGAAGGACATCCCCGACACCGAATGCCTGAAGGACACCGTGGCCCGCGTGCTGCCGTACTGGCACCAGGTGCTGGCGCCGGCGATCAAGGCCGGCCAGCGCGTGCTGGTGGCCGCGCACGGCAATTCGCTGCGCGCGCTGGTGAAGTATCTGGACGGCATCTCCGACGAGGCGATCGTCGAGCTCAACATTCCCAATGGCGTACCGCTGGTGTACGAATTCGACGACGAGCTGAAGCCGTTGCGCCATTACTACCTCGGCGACGCCGAGGCGATCGCGGCGAAGATGGCCGCGGTGGCGAATCAGGGCAAGGCGAAGTAGGACGCGCGAGCTTCGTTCCGCGAACGAAGCGACGACGATGGGTGACGAATGTCAGTCGCCCAGGGCTCGCGCCCGACCTAAGCTGCTCGCGGGTTCATCGTCCGGGACGCACGCATGCCTGTCCACCTGAGCAGTTACCTGATCATGCTGCCGTTGCTGGCGCTGATCGTGTGGCGGCGCGTCAGCCGCCAGTTCGGTCGCCAGCCGATCCGGCGCAAGCGGATGATCGCCCGCATCGTGATCTTCGCGATCATCGGCGGCCTGCTGGCGCTGAGCGGTTTCCATCATCCGGCGCTGGCCGAAGGGCTGCTCGGCGGGGTGCTGATCGGCGCCGCGATCGGCCTGTTCGGCCTGCGGTTGACCCGCTTCGAGGTCGATCCGGTCAAGGGCGACTGCTACGTGCCCAACCCGTGGATCGGCGCCCTGCTCACCGTGTTGCTGCTCGGGCGCCTGGCCTGGCGTTTGATGGTGGTATGGCCGCAGCTGCGGCACGCGCAGGCGGCGGCAGACGCGGGCACCTCGATGCAGCCGATGGGCTACGCGTCCAGCCCGTTGACCATGCTGGTGATCGGCCTGCTGGTCGGCTACTACATCGCCTATTACAGCGGCGTGCTGGTCCACCATCGGCGCTTCCTGCGCACGCATCCCGCGGCAGCCACTCACGCCGAGTGATGCGAAGCGGCCCGGCGCTTCACGACCCCGCGGCTCCCAGATAGTCCAGGCTTGCCTGCAGCATCGACTGCATGCCGACCTTCAGGGCACCTTCGTCAAGGAAGAACTTCGGCGAGTGGTTGGCCGGCGCGGTCGCGGCATCCTGGCCTTTCGGCGTGGCACCGACGAAGAAATAGACGCTGGGGACCGCCTCCGCGAACAGCGCGAAATCCTCCGACGCCATCCACGGTTTCGCCTCGCGCACCTGCGCTGCGCCGTTGATGCGCGCCAGGCTGGCGCGCACGCCTGCCGTCAGCTCGGCGTCGTTCACCAGCACCGGGTTGCTGAGCACGGGAATCTGTTCGTCCACCGTGGCACCATGCGCGGCAGCGACGTTTTCGGCGATGCGCTTGAGGCCGTCCAACGCCTGCTTGCGCATGGCGGGATCGAAGCTGCGCAGCGTGCCCTGCAGCTCCACCTGGTCGGGGATGATGTTGTAGCGCGCGCCGCCATCGACGATGCCGAAGCTGAGCACCGCCGGCAGCTTGCTGATGTCGAGCTGGCGGCTGACGATGGTCTGCGACGCGCTGATGATCTCCGCCGCGGTGACGATCGGATCGATGCCGTTCCACGGCATCGCACCGTGGGTCTGGCGCCCGTGCACTACCAGCTTGAACCAGTCCGAGCCGGCCATGGCCGGCCCCGGCCGCACCGAGACGGTGCCCACGTTGAGCGAGCTGACCACATGCATGCCGAACATCGCATCCGGCTTGTACTTGCGGAACACGCCTTCCTTCAGCATCAGCTCGGCACCGCCTTCCTCGCCGGCCGGCGCGCCTTCTTCCGCGGGCTGGAACACGAACAACACCGAGCCGTGCAATTGCTTCTTCATGCCGGCGAGCGCCTGCGCGATGCCCAGCAGCATCGCCGTGTGCGCGTCATGGCCGCAGGCGTGCATCACGCCGGTTTCCTTGCCGCGGTACTCGCCCTTCGCCTTCGAGGCGAAGGGCAGGTCGACCTCCTCGGTCACCGGCAGCGCATCCATGTCCGCGCGCAGCGCCAGGCGCGGTCCGGGCAGATCGCCCTGCAGCAGCGCGACCACCCCGGTATGGGCGATCCCGGCGTGCACCTCGAGTCCCAGCTTCTTCAACTCCCTGGCCACGAGCGCCGAGGTGCGCACCTCGCGATTGCTCAGTTCCGGGTGCTGGTGGATATCGCGACGCCACGCGGTGACCTGCGGCAGCTCCCGCTGCACCATGGCCTCGACCTGACTGGTCCGTGCCTGGCGGGTGTCGGCCGCGTGCAGTGGCGAGGCGACGAGGGCGGCAAGCGCCAGGGCGAAGGCGGTGCGATGCATGGCGGTCTCCATGGCGGGGATCGCTCGATGCTAGCGCCTGGGCGGCCCGGTGCCTACGTGGTGCGTCGCCGACTCACTCGGGCCGATGCGGCAGCGCCAGGTATTCCTCGCTCTGCATCTCGATCAGGCGCGATTCGCCGGCCTTGGCCAGCGCGATGTAGTCGGCCACGGCGCGCGGGCCTTCGCACAGCGCGGCGAACTGGAACCACAGGATGTTTTCGGCGCGCTTGTGGAACGGGATGTCGCGGCCGTTGATGTGCAGCAAGCCGTCGGGTTCGATCGCGCCATTGGCCTGGCTGGCGAAGATGCGCTCCAGTGCACGATGCGATTCGGCGCCGGGCGGGGTAAGGTAGACCGGCGCCTGGGTCAGCGCGCGCAGGCGCCAGTCGTGCGCGGAAACCATTTCGACCACGTGGCAGTGCTGCTCGATCAGCGCGATGGCGGGCAGGAACCGCGCACGCTGCAGGCCGTCGCGGTACAGGTTCGATGGCGCGGTATTGGAGGTGGTCACCAGGCTCACGCCGCGCTCGAACAGCGCATCGAGCAGGTTGGCCAGGATCATCGCGTCACCGATGTCGTTGACCAGAAACTCGTCCAGGCACAGCACGCGGCAGCGTTCGGCGATGCCGGCGGCGACCTCCACCAGCGGGCTCTGCCGTTCGCCCAGCGCGCGCAGGCGGTCGTGCACCTCGCCCATGAAGCGGTGGAAGTGCCGCCGCAGCACCACGCCGTGCGGCAGGCTGGCGGCGAACAGATCCATCAGGAAGGTCTTGCCGCGACCCACGCTGCCCCACAGGTACAGTCCGGGCACGCCCGGCGGCAACTCGTTGCCCAGCAGCGATTTCAGCCGGCCGAACAGGCCGCCGTCGCCGACAGGTTCCGCACAAAGCGCCGCATGCATGCGGTCGAGCTCGGCCAGCAGCGCCAGCTGGGCGGGATCGGACTCCCAGCGGTGGGCAGCCACGCCTTCGGCATAACGCGCGCTGGGCGCGAGCAGCAACGTTTCGGTCATGGAGGCGTCAGGCCTGGCGTGTCGGCGGCAGCCAGTCGCGCACGGCGTGCTTGATCGCGCCGCGCAGATCCATCAGGCGGCGATGGAAGAAGTGGCTGGTGTCGGGCATGCGCACCAGTTCGGGCGGGTGCTCCAGACTGGCGATCCAGTCGAACACGGCCTGCGGCTCGACCACCTCGTCGGCCTCGCCCTGCACGATCAGCCAGGGGCAGGTCGGCGGCACGATCGCGTCCAGCCCGTAGCGGCCCGCCGGCGGCGCAATGCTGATCAGCGCGTCGGCATGCAGCGGCGTCGCCTGGGCGATGCTCACGCCGCTGCCGAACGAGAAACCGGCCAGCCACAGCGCATCGTCGGGCCGCACGCGACGCACCCAGGCGACCACGGCGGCGAGATCCTCGCGCTCCCCGCGGCCCTTGTCGAAACTGCCTTCCGAACTGCCCGCCCCGCGAAAATTGAACCGCACGGTGTCCAGCCCCGATTCGCGCAACGCGCGCTCGACCATGGTCACCACCTTGTTGTGCATGCTGCCGCCCTCGCTGGTCAGCGGGTGGCAGATCACCGCCACGCCACGGCGCGCGCCATCAGGCTCGGCGAGATCGGTGGCGGTTTCCAGCTTGCCGACCGGACCGGTCAGCACGAAACTGGCGGCGACATCCGGAAAGCCGGCAGGGTCGGCAGGGAACGAGGCGGGTTTCATGCCCATGATGATAACCGCGACGCCGCGCTGCTGCCCGCGCGGATGAACCACCTGGCGCATGCCCTGCTGGCCGGCGATGACGAGGCGCTGCAACTGGGCGGCATGCTCGGCGACTTCGTGCACGGCCAACCCGACCCGGCGCGATTCCCGCCACGAGTGATCCGCGGCATCCGCCTGCATCGCGCCATCGACGTCTACACCGACGCCCACCCTGAGGTGCTGGCCGCCAAGGCCAGTCTGCCGCCGCCGTATCGGCGTTATGGCGGGATTCTGCTCGACATGTGGTTCGACCACTTGCTTGCGCGGGATTTTTCGCGCTGGGGCGCCCAGCCGCTGGCAGAGTATTCGGCGGCGCTGCAGGATTTGCTGCAGCGGCGCGATGCCTTGCTCACGCCTGCGCTGCGGCGGTTCCGCGGCTACATGGAGGTCAACGACCTGCCCGGTGGCTACGCCGACCGTGCCGTGCTGGGAAGGGCGCTGGCCGGGATCGGCGAGCGGCTCACGCGCGCCCATCCACTGGATACTGCCTTGCCGGTGCTGGTGGCGCGGGAGGAGGAGTTGCAGCGTCGGTTCGAAGTGTTTTTTCCGGAGTTGCGTGGGTTTGTGCGGGAGTGGATCGAGGGACAGGGGTGAAGAGCCTGCCGCCGGGGCGGACCCGGGATGCCTTCCTTCGCGGAGCGGGAGGAGGGTGCCGACTGCGACGGCAGGAGGCCGAAGCGAACGGCGAAGCCGTTGCCTGATCGGGAAGCTGCGCTCAGGGTTGTGGCTTCCCCTTCCCAACCTTCCCCCGGAGGGGGAAGGGGCGAACGAAAACGCCGCCCATGGGCGGCGCTCGGAGAAAGCTTGTTGGATCAGGCGACTACTTTGCCTGATCGACGATCCAGTGCACGGCGTTGGCGACCTGCTCGTCGGTGAGCGCGGGGTTGCCGCCCTTCGGCGGCATGAAGTTGCCGTCGGGACCGTGGTAGCCCTCGATCGCGTGCTTGACCAGCACGTCGATGCCCTGCTTGATGCGCGGGCCCCACATGGACTTATCGCCCAGCTTCGGCGCACCAGCGATGCCGGCGGTGTGGCAGCTGGTGCACAGGTGATCGTAGATTTGCTTGCCGTCGGTGGTGCCGCCGTAGGCCACCTGGGAGGCGGCGGCCTTGGCGGCCTCGTCCGCGGCAGCCTGCATGGCGGCGCGACCGGTGTCGCCGGCGTAGACAGCGCCAGCCGGAGCGATCCGCGCGGCGACCGTGGCCGGATGGTTCGGATTGGTTTCCTTGGGTTCGCTGTTGTTGATCGCCAGAGCGGACAACACGAGGACCACGGTAAGGACCATCAGTGCGCCGATGGTCAGCGAGAACTGACGCAGGAAGCCCTGGTCGGATTTGCTAAGGGGACCGCTCACGCACGTACTCCTGTCAATGGGCGGGCTTGGACCGCCTTGTTGCCTTACCGTCACGCCGGAATCGCGAAACCGTTGCAGCCGCCAGGGTCGAAAGCCTCGATGCACCCCAACCCCTGCTGTCGGTGTCCGGATCGCACCCTCGGGGGCGCGCTGGCGACCAGTCCGGTATTATAAACGAAGCGCCCGACAAGTTTCAGGGTGACCGGATCGCCTGTATGCCGATGCGGTGCCCGGAACGTTCTGCACTCGGTCCGGTCTGCCGAGAGTCTTCGGGCTTTGGTCGGTCGGGCTGCGGTTCCCTGCAGCGGGCCGCAAAACCCTGCCATCGGTCATGTCCCACCCCTGCCGACCGGCATTGTTCAAAGCGGTTGCCGTACACCTATGCTCTGTCCATGCGGGCACGTTTGCCCACGAGGTGCCTGCGGTGACGGCCTTTCCCGGCTGCTTGCCCCCGGTTCAATCCAGGAGTTCCACATGTCGCGTTTTTGGAAGATCGCGTTGATCGTGCTGGCGGTGGTCGTGATCGCCGTGATCGGCATCCGCGTGTTGCACAAACCCGCCGATGGCGCGGCCAAGGGCGCCAATGGCAAGGGCGGCGACACGCCGCCGGTGCCGGTGACCGTGGTGCCGGTGGTCAAGCAGAACGTGCCGGTGTACCTGACTGCGCTGGGCACGGTGCAGGCGCTCAACACGGTGACGGTGCTGCCGCAGGTCTCGGGGCGGCTGCTCAGCATCGAGTTCACCGAGGGGCAGCCGGTGAAGAAGGGCCAGGTGCTGGCGCGCATCGACCCGCGCACCTTCCAGGCCAACTATGACCAGGCGGTTGCCCGGCGCAAGCAGGACCAGTCGCTGCTTGCCACCGCGCGCAGCAACTACCAGCGCACGCAGGATCCGAAGTACAGCCAGTACGTGGCCAAGATCGACCAGGTCACCCAGAAGAACACCGTGGCCCAGTACGAGGCGGCGGTGGCGGCCGACGAGGCCGCGGTGCGCGATGCCAAGGTCCAGCTCGATTACACCGAGATCCGCTCGCCGATTGACGGCCTGGCCGGCATCCGCGCGGTCGACCCGGGCAACGTGGTGACCACCTCCAGCGCGATCGTCACGCTGACCCAGCTGCACCCGATCAACGTCATGTTCACCCTGCCCGAGCAGAACCTGGACATGGTGCGCAGCGCGGCGCAGGGCGGCAAGCCGCTGGAGGTCACCGCGCTCGATCGCGTCGATGCCCATCCGATCGCGAGCGGCGGCGTGCTCAAGGTGATCGACAACCAGATCGACACCAGCACCGGCACGTTCCGCCTGAAGTCGGAGTTCGGCAACGAGCACGACGAGTTGTGGCCGGGCCAGTTCGTCAACGTGCGGCTGCTGGTGAACACCGTCGACGGCGGCCTGGTGATCCCCTCGCAGGGCGTGCAGCGCGGGCCGGACGGCGACTACGTCTACCTGGTGCAGGGCGACAACACGGTCAAGATGCAGACCATCGTGGTGGCCGGCGAAGTGGGCGACAGCCACGTGATGGTCGGCAGCGGACTCAAGGTCGGCGACAAGGTGGTGACCGAAGGCCAGTTCCGGCTCAAGCCCGGCAGCAAGGTCAATCCGCTCAAGCCGGGCGAAGTGCCGGCCGCGCCCACCGCGGCGGAATTGCAGAAGTCCAAGCAGGACAACAAGGGTGGCCGCGGTCGCCACTGATGTCGGCGTGATCCCGCGGCACTGCCGCGGGCTGGCGCGCGTCTCGAACGCGGCAGCTGCCGCTCCACTTCGTCACGGATAGTCATGGGCTTCTCCACCCTCTTCATTCGCCGCCCGATCGCCACCTCGCTGCTGATGGTGGCGGTGCTGCTGCTCGGCATCCTGGGCTTCCGCCAGCTGCCGGTGTCGGCGCTGCCGGAGATCGAGGCGCCCAGCCTGGTGGTGACCACGCAGTATCCGGGCGCCAGCGCCACCACCATGGCGACGCTGATCACCACGCCGCTGGAGCGCAACCTGGGGCAGATTTCCGGCCTCAGCATGATGAGCTCGGATTCGTCCGCGGGCCTGTCCACCATCGTGCTGCAGTTCAACATGGGCCGCGACATCGACATCGCCGCGCAGGACGTGCAGGCGGCGATCAACCAGGCCAAGGGCACGCTGCCGGGCAACCTGCCGTATCCGCCGGTGTACAACCGGGTCAACCCGGCCGACGCGCCGATCCTCACCCTGGCGCTGCAGTCGGACAGCCGCCCGCTGCGCGACGTCAATGACCTGGCCGACTCGATCCTGGCGCAGAAGCTGTCGCAGGTGCAGGGCGTGGGCCTGGTCTCGATCGCCGGCAACGTGCGCCCGGCCGTGCGCATCCAGGTCAACCCGGCGCAGCTGGCCAACCTCGGCCTGACCATGGAGGACGTGCGCAGCGCACTGACCCAGGCCAACGTCAATGCGCCCAAGGGCACGCTGAACGGCAAGACGCAGAGCTACTCGATCGGCACCAACGACCAGCTGGCCGATGCCGAGCAGTACAAGAACACCATCATCAGCTACAAGAACAACTCGCCGGTGCGTCTGTCCGACGTGGCCAGGGTGGTCGACGGCGTGGAGAACGACCAGCTCGCCGCGTGGGCCAACGGCAAGCCGGCGGTGCTGCTGGACGTGCGCCGCCAGCCCGGCGCCAACATCGTGCAGACGGTGGAGCAGATCCGCCGCATCCTGCCCGAGCTGCGCAACGCGCTGCCGGCCGACGTGCACCTGGACGTGTTCGCCGACCGCACGGTGACCATCCGCGCCTCGGTGCACGACGTGGAGTTCACCCTGATCCTCACCGTGTTCCTGGTGGTGGGCGTGATCTTCGTGTTCCTGCGCCGGCTGTGGGCCACCATCATCCCGGCCACCGCAGTGCCGCTGTCGCTGCTGGGCACGTTCGGGGTGATGAGTTTCACCGGCATGTCGCTGGACAACCTCTCGCTGATGGCATTGACGGTGGCCACCGGCTTCGTGGTCGACGATGCGATCGTGATGATCGAGAACATCGTGCGCTACATCGAACAGGGCAAGAGCGGCAAGGAGGCGGCCGAGCTCGGCGCGAAGGAGATCGGCTTCACCGTGCTGTCGCTGACCGTGTCGCTGGTGGCGGTGTTCCTGCCGCTGCTGCTGATGCCCGGCGTCACCGGCCGGCTGTTCCACGAGTTCGCCTGGGTGCTGACCATCGCGGTGAGCATCTCGATGCTGGTGTCGTTGACGCTGACGCCGATGATGTGTGCCTACCTGCTCAAGCCCGACCAGTTGCCGGAAGGCGACGACGCGCACGAGCGCCATGCCGCCGCCGGCATGCGCACCGTGTGGGCGCGCACCGTGCACGTGTACGAGAACTCGCTGGACTGGGTGCTGGATCACCAGCGCCTGACCATGCTGGTGGCCGGTGCCGCGGTGGTGCTGACCGTGTTCCTGTACATCGCGATCCCCAAGGGCCTGCTGCCCGAGCAGGACACC
>CALCWL010000501.1 GCA_937906285.1 uncultured Rhodanobacter sp.
GGCGTCGATCACCGCCACCACGTCGGCCTCGGGCGCGGTTTCCTTCAGGCCGAAGTTCAGCGCGCCGGCCTTGTAGCCTGGCCACGGCGCCAGGTGGAAGAAACGGAAGCGCTTGCCGAGCTTTTCGCAGTACGCCTGCACCGGCTCCCACACCGCCGGGTCCTTGGTGTTGTTGTCGATCACCAGCACTTCGTAGTTCTGGTAATCCAGCGCGGCCAGCGAATCGAGCGTGACGATCACCATCTCCGGCGGCTCGTTGTAGCAGGCCAGGTGGATCGACACGAACGGCTGCCGGTCCGGGTGATCCGGCCGCAACATGCCGGCATGGCGCATCCACTTCGGCCGCCACAGCACCTCGGTGAACTCGAAGCCGTTGATCAGCAGGATCGCCAGGATCGCGATTTGCGCCGGGAACAGCAGCGTGAGCATGGTCCAGTCGACCCAGCTCAGGTAGAAGTTGAACGGCAGCGTGGCGGCCCACACGATCAGGCCGCAGGCGAGCTGGATCAGCGCGCAGAAGAAGAACCGCCCGACCAGCCTGAAGCGGCTGAAGCGGCGCGCGAACAGGATCATCGGCAGCAGCGCCAGCAGGCTCGCCGCCAGCGCCTTCCACGGCCAGGCGGTGTCCTCCACCACCGGCCCGGTCAACGGGAACTTCAGTTGACGGTCGGCGTTGAACATGCCCCAGTACGCGCCGGTGCGGCCTTCGCCCAGGTTCTCCTTCCACGGTTGGTCGAACGCTTCGAGCAGGTAGTAGTCGATGTGCGCGGCCTTGGCCCGGTTCATCCAGTCGCGGACGAAGATCGCCTCGTTGGAGGTCGACGGGTCGGCGTATTCGTGGCGGTCGCCGTTCGACGGCCAGCCGATCTCGCCGACCACCACGTGCTTGCCGGGAAAGCGCTGCACGATCGAGCCGTAGGCGCCGTACGCCGCGTCCACCGCGTTGTGCCGCACCACGCCGTTCCAGAACGGGAACAGGTGGATGGTGATGTAGTCCACGTGCTGCGCCAGCTCGGGGTACTTCAACCAGATGTAGTCCGGCTCGGCGATCGACACCGGCTGGCGCACCGCCGCGCGCACGCGGTCGAGGTAGGCCATCATCTGCTCGGGCGTGAGGTCGTTGCGGAACAGCACCTCGTTGCCCACGATCACCCGGGTGATCGTGTCCGGATAGGCACGCGCCTTGGCGATCAGCAGCTCGATCTCGCGTTCGTTGTTCTCCAGCCGCTTGTCGATCTCCGCGCCGGCCATCACCTTCAGCCCCTGCTGCTGCGCCAGCCGGAACACCTGCGGGTTCTGTTGCATGGTGTAGGTGCGGATGTTGTCCGTATACCGGTGCAGCAGCTTGAGATCGGCGGTGATCTCCTCGTCGTTGGGATAGCTCTGCTTGAACGGGCTCTGGTAGCGCTGGAAGAACGACACGGCGAAGCCGCTGATCTTGCCGTGCCAGTCGTCCGGCCCGTGCGGGTAATTGCCGCCCCACCACAGTGCGATGTTCAGCGCCGCCGCGAGCAGGGCCAACACGATGGCGGTGAACAGCGGATACCGGCTGTTGGAGTTGGCTGCGGTGGCGCTCAAAAAGATCCCCGGCGGAGCCTGCGCAACAGGCGGTGGAGCCTGCGGAGCTTAACCAATGCGGGGCCTCCGGCTCAATGAAGCGCCCCGGCTCCGGTCAGCGCCAGGTCAGGGCGGATGGCGTGGCGCCGCGGCGGCCCCCTTGACTGTCGACTACGTGTATTGGTGTAATGATACACATGGATGCCTCGTTGCTGACCGTGCAACCCGCCGCCCCCGAGCCGATCTACCGGCAGATCGTGGAGCAGTTGCGGCGCCTGATCGCCGGTGGCCAGTTGGTCGCAGGTGAGCTGTTGCCTTCGGTGCGCGAGGTGGCGGGGTTCCATGCGATCAACCCGATGACCGTGTCGCGGGCCTACGGCCTGGCCGAGAGCGAGGGCCTGCTGGAGCGGCTGCGCGGCAAGGGCATGGTGGTCGCGGCGACGCGTCGCGCGGGACAGTCCGAAAGCCAGCGCCTCGCGCTGCTGGAACAGCAGCTGGTGGCGGTTGCCCGGCACGCGGCTGAACTTGAATTGCCGGCCGAGGCGGTGTTGAACCGGCTCGGCCGCCTGATGAGGAGTCGAGAATGAATGCCATGCTTCACGAAGCGAATCCCGTCGATGCCGCACCGCTGGAGGCGCGCGGGTTGACCCACTGCTACGAGGGCGGCAACGTGCTGTGCGGAGTGGATCTGGCGCTGCAGCCGGGCTCGGTGCTGGGCCTGATCGGGCGCAACGGCGCGGGCAAGTCCACCCTGATCCGCGGCATGCTCGGTTTGCTCGAACCGCTGTCCGGCGCCGCGTTCGTGTTCGGCGAGCCGGCGTTGAAGCTGTCTGATCCTGCCAAGGCGCGGCTCGCGTATGTGCCGCAGCAACCCGAGGCGCTGGCCTGGCTCACCGCGCAGCAGATGCTGGATTACGTGGGGCGCTTCTATCCGCGCTGGGACGCGGCCTTCGTGCGCACCACGCTGGAGCGCTGGAAGATTCAGCCCAACAAGTTGCTGGCCAAGCTGTCGCCCGGCGAGCGCCAGCGCGTCGACCTGATCCGTGCGCTGGCCTCGCAGCCCGAGTTGCTGGTGCTGGACGAGCCGGCCGCCGCGCTCGATCCGGTGGCCCGCCGCGAGCTGCTGCGCGAGGTGGCGCTGCGCGCCGGCGAGAACGGCACCACCGTGCTGTTCTCCACCCACATCGTGTCCGACCTGGAGCGCGTGGCCTCCGAGATCGCGTTCCTGCACGAGGGCAGGTTGCTGCTGCGTTGTGGCGTGGACGAGGCCAAGGAACGCTACGCCCGCCTGTGGCTGCCGGCCGCGGCAAGCTTCACCGCACCGATTCCCTCGCTCAGCCGGCGCCGCCATGACGACGGCAGCCTCAGCCTGGTGGTGGCGCGCGATGCCCGCGGTCACTGGCCGGAAGCGGCGAGCCTGCCCGGTGCGCGCGTCGATGCACTGGGCCTGGAGGATCTGTTCGTGGAGATCGCGGAGTGACGTCGTTCCTGCAATTGCTGATGCTGCCGTGGATGGCATGGTCGCAGCGCACGCGGCGCATCATCGTGTGGACCTTGCTGGTGGTCCTCTGCCCTGCCATTGCCGGCTATGTCCTGCTTTGGCGCTCGGCCGGGGCAGGGCCCGGTCTGGCGCATGGCCTGGCCGTCCTCGACTGCCTGTTCTGGGCCGCCGTGGTGCCGCGTGCGCTGGTGCTGGCGAACGAGGCACGCCGGCTGCGCTTGCCGGTGCTGGAACGCGCCGCGGCCATCAGCACCGTTTTGTATGCCGCGCTCACCATCGCCTTGCCCGCCGCCGTGGTGGCGATCCTGCTGGCCATCGGCCGTCGCGGCTGGCGCGCATTCTGGTGCCAGCCGCATCCGGTCCTGCCGCATGGGTGAAGCATGACCATGACGAACGCCCGTTCCCGCAAGGTGGCGCCGACCATCGGCGGCCTGCCGGGTTGACCGCAGCGTCTCCGCGCAGCCGGGGGCAGGTGTGGATCCGGGGTGGGAGTTGCGGAGTCGTCACCAACGAAGAAGGCCCGTCACCGACGGGCCTTCTTCGTTAATGCCGCGCTGGCGTCAACGAAGCAGCGAGCGCAGCATCCAGGCAGTCTTCTCGTGCTCCTTGAGACGGCCGGTGACCATGTCGGCGGTGCCGTCGTCGCCGGCGGCGTTGGCGGCCTTGAGGGCGTCGCGGGCGGTGGCGGCGACGATCTCGTGGCCTTCGACCAGTTGGCCGACCATTTCCTGCCACTCCGGCACGCCGGGCTCGTCCTTGATCGAACTGAGCTTGGCGAACTGGGTGTAGGAGCCGGGCGCGAACACGTCCAGCGTGCGGATGCGCTCGGCGACTTCGTCGGCGGCCAGCCACAGCGCGTTGTACTGGGTCTCGAACATCAGGTGCAGGCTGTTGAATTGCGGGCCGGTGACGTTCCAGTGGAAGCTGTGCGTCTTCAGGTACAGCGAATAGGTGTCGGCCAGCAGTTTGGACAGGTGCTTGGCGACCGCTTCGCGATCCTTCTTGGCGATACCGATGGAAATGGCCATGGCGTGCTCCTTT
>CALCWL010000502.1 GCA_937906285.1 uncultured Rhodanobacter sp.
CGACCACGTGCTCCAGCGTGCCGCGCGGCAGCCGGCGCGCCAGGTCGTCCAGCGTGGCCCACACCGGGAAGCCGGGGCGCAGCAGTTCCACCTGGTCGAACAGCGCGCCGGCCAGCGCCAATCGTGCCCCGGCGACCTGCGGCACCAGGCCGAGCAGGTCGGTCGCCACGTGCTGGGCCAGTTCGGCGGCCGCATCGCGGGTCAGCGTGGTCGCCGCCGCCGGTTGTCCGGTCATCGGTTCGAGGGCCAGCAACACCGGCAGGGCGTGCAATGTTTGCGCTTCCACGATGGATCCATCTTGCAGCGGGAAAACATGCATTCTACCGCCGCGCCGCGAGCGACCTGCCGCACGGTGCTGAACAAACCGCCACGCCGGAGGCCATCCGGGCTTTCGCCCGGCGGCATGGCGGGTTAGCCTTGAAGCCATTCGTGTGATGGATCGTTCAGGGCATGGAAAACACGCACAGGCGCGTCGGCGTGATCGGCGGCGTACGCATTCCGTTCTGTCGCAACAACACCGCTTATGCCGACGTGGGCAACTTCGGCATGTCGGTGAAGGTGCTCGGCGCCCTGGTCGAGCGCTTCGGCCTGCACGGCGTGGAGCTGGGCGAGGTGGCCGCCGGCGCGGTGATCAGGCACAGCGCCGACTGGAACCTGGCGCGCGAGGCGGTGCTCAGCTCCGGGCTGGCGCCGACCACGCCGGGCATCACCACCGCGCGCGCCTGCGGCACCTCGCTGGACAACACCATCATCATCGCCAACAAGATCGCCTGCGGGCAGATCGAGGCCGGCATCGCCGCCGGCTCGGACACCACCAGCGACGTGCCGATCGTCTATGGCCGCCGCCTGCGCCGCCGCCTGCTGGCGATGAACCGGGCCAAGACCCCGCTGGAGAAGTTCAAGGCCGCCACGCGCGGATTCTCGCTGCGCGAGCTCAAGCCCTCGTTTCCCGGCGTGGCCGAGCCGCGCACCGGCAAGTCGATGGGCGATCACTGCGAGCAGATGGCCAGGCAGTGGCAGATCAGCCGCGAGGCGCAGGACCGGCTGGCGCTGGACAGCCACCACAAGCTCGCCGCCGCCTACGATGCAGGTTTCTTCGACGACTTGCTGGTGCCGTTCCGCGGGCTCAAGCGCGACGGCTTCCTGCGCCCGGACACCACGCTGGAGAAACTCGCCACGCTGAAGCCGGCGTTCGACAAGCGCTCCGGCCACGGCACGCTCACCGCGGGCAATTCCACCGGCCTGTCCGACGGCGCCGCCGCGGTGCTGCTGGGCAGCGAGGCGTGGGCCGCGCAGCGCGGGCTGAAAATCCAGGCCTGGCTGCGCGACGCCGAGGTCGCCGCGGTGGATTACGTGCACGGCGAAGGCCTGCTGATGGCGCCGACCATCGCGGTGCCGCGCATGCTGGCGCGCCACGGGCTGACCTTGCAGGACTTCGACTTCTACGAAATCCACGAGGCCTTCGCCGCACAGGTGCTGTGCACGCTGCGCGCGTGGGAATCGGCCGATTACTGCAAGCAACGGCTCGGCCTGGACGCGCCGCTGGGCGCGATCGACCCGGCCAAACTCAACGTGCACGGCTCCAGCCTCGCCGTGGGCCACCCGTTCGCCGCCACCGGCGCGCGCATCGTGGCGACGCTGGCCAAGCTGCTGGAACAGAGAGGCTCCGGCCGCGGGCTGATCTCGATCTGCACCGCCGGCGGCATGGGCGTCACCGCGATTCTCGAGCGGCCGTAGCACGGTCATGTTGCGACTGCGTACCACCACCGGCCTCAGCGTCCTGGCTCTGGCCATCGGCATTGCCGGCACCGGCTGGCTCAGCACGCTGACCGCCAGCTGGCCCGATGCGCCACGCGGCATCGCCGCGTCGCACGATAGCCCGGCGTCGGCCCGCCCGCTGCGGCACCGTCGCCATGCGGTCGTGCCGGCCGTGCGCCAGCGCGCCCTGCCGGTGGAGAATGGCGTGGACATCGCGCAAGCTGCGGCGGCGCCCCCGCCGACACGCCTGCAGCCGCTGGCCACGCCAGCCGCGGCCGAACGCTGGGACGATGTGCGCGGCCATCTGGACGGCCAATTGACCGTGCAACTGCGGGTGGATGGCGAAGGCCGCGTGCAGCACGCGCGCGTGCTCGCCTCCAGCGGCGACCCGATCCTCGACGCGCACGCCTTGCGCAGCGTGCAGGGCTGGCGCTTCGCGGTGCCGCCGGGACATCCGGACGGCCTCAGCGGCGAGCTGCCCATGCGCTTCTCCTCGCAGGACGGCCGCGTCGGCATGCTGTAACGACGGCATCGCCGCGGGTGACCTCTCACCTATATATCTGAACTCCGTCGTCTGCTAATGTCCCGGGCCGGCTCCCCCTGCCCAGGCTCCCCTCGTGCCCCGCGACCTGCTCCGCTTCTCGCCGATCCTGCGCCTGCGCGCGTTGCCAGCGCTGCTGGGACTGATCCTCGCCGGCTGCGCGGTCGGCCCGGACTACCACCGTCCGGAGGCGCCGCCGGTGGACCGCTATACCGCGCAGCCGCTGCCCGCCGGCACCGCCAGCGTGGCCGGCGCGGCACAACGTTTCGTCGTCGACGCGGCAGTGCCCGAGCACTGGTGGACCATGTTCGGCAATGCCGAACTCGACCGCCGGGTGGACACCGCCCTGCGCCACAGCCCGTCGCTGGCCGCGGCCCAGGCCGCCTTGCGCCAGGCGCAGGAGAACGCCCGCACCGCCGGCGCGGTGCGCTTTCCGGCGGTGGATGCGAATGCCGGCGTCACCCGCCAGCAGCAATCCGGCGCCGCGTTCGGCGACACGTTCGCCTTCGCGCCGCTGACCGTGTACAACGCCGGCGTCAGCGTCAGCTACGGCATCGACCTGTTCGGCGGCACCCGCCGCGGCATCGAGGCGCAGGCGGCGCTGGCCGACGTGCAACAGGCGCAGGCCGACGCCACCTGGCTGACTCTCGCCGCCAACGTGGTCACCGCCTCGCTGCAGGAGACCTCGCTGCGCGAGCAGGTGCGCGCCACCGAGGCGATCGCCGACAGCCAGCGCGACAGCGTACGCATCGCCGAGCGCCAGCAGCAGATCGGCGCGACCTCGCTGGCCGCCACGCTGGCCGCGCGCAGCGAGCTGGCCGCCACCGAGGCGACCCTGCCGCCGCTGCGCGCACGCCTGGCCGCCACCCGCAACCAGCTGGCCACCTACCTGGGCAGCACGCCGGCGCAACTGGAGTTGTCGCCGCTGCCGCTGGACGCGATCGCGCTGCCGCGCGACATCCCGGTCAGCCTGCCGTCGCGGCTGGTGGCGCAGCGGCCGGACATTCGCGCCGCCTCCGCGCAACTGCATGCGGCCACGGCGCAGGTCGGTGTGGCCACCGCGGCGATGCTGCCGCAGATCACGCTCTCGGGCAGCGCCGGTTCGCAGACGGCGCATGTCGGCGAGCTGTTCTCCGCCGGCAGTCGCGCCTGGTCGCTGGGGCTGGGGCTGACCCAGCCGCTGTTCCACGGCGGTGAACTGCGCCACCGCAAGCGCGCTGCCGAAGCCGGCCTGGACAAGGCGCTGGCCGACTGGCAGCAGACCGTGCTGGTGGCGTTCCAGAACGTGGCCGATGCGCTGCAGGCGCTGCAATACGACGCCGACGGCCTGGCCGCCCAGCTCGCCGCCGAGGACGCCGCCGCGCAACGGCTGGCGCTGGCGCAGCGGCAGTACCGGGTTGGCGCCACCGGCTATCTCGATCTGCTGCAGGCCCAGCGCGACCACCAGCACGCGCGCATCGCGCTGATCCAGGCGCGCACTGCACGACTGGCCGACACCGCCGCGCTGTACGCCGCGCTCGGCGGCAGCTGGCACGGTGACGCCACCGCCGATACAGCCGTCCGGAAGCCATAGCCGATCCGGGCGATCACGGAGATCGCATCCATCCATGCCCACCCACAGGAGCCCGCGCATGCCAACGCGCGTTGACAACAAACCCAGCACCACCAAACGCATGCTCTGGATGATCGGCGGCGTGCTGCTGCTGATCGCCGTGATCGCCGGCATCAAGGTGCTGCTGGTGATGCGCATGATCCGCTCGATGCCGCAACCGGCACCGGCGACGGTCAGCACCACCATCGTCCGCGAGCAGCCGTGGCAGCCCGCGCTGAACGCGGTCGGCACGCTGCGCGCGGCGCAGGGCGCGGAGCTGGCGATGGACGCCTCCGGTCTGGTCACCGCGGTGCCGCTGAAATCCGGCCAGGACGTGAAGCAGGGCCAGTTGCTGCTGCAGCTGCGCGATGGCGACGAGACGGCGAAGCTGGAGCAGCTGCAGGCGACCGCGAAGCTGTCGCAGCTGACCTTCGAGCGCGCGCGCCAGCAGCTGGCGGCGCAGGCGATCAGCCAGGCCGAGTACGACCGCGCCGCGGCCGAGCTCAAGGCCAACCAGGCCGCGGTGGCGCAGCAGCAGGTGATCGTGGCGAAGAAACAGTTGCGCGCGCCGTTCGCCGGCCGCGCCGGCATCATCACGATCAGCCCGGGCGACTACGTGAGCGCCGGCACCACGCTGGTGACGCTGCAACAGCTCGACCCGCTGTTCGTCGACTTCCACGTGCCGCAGAGCGAACTGGGCCGGCTGCAGGTGGGCCAGTCGCTGCACCTGAGTCTCGATGCGTACACCGGGCGCCAGTTCGACGGCAAGCTCACCGCGATCAGCCCCAAGGTCGACACGGGCACGCGCAACGTGCAGGTGGAGGCCAGCGTGCCGAACCACGACAGGACGCTGAGTCCGGGCATGTTCGCCAAACTCGCGGTCGACGTCGGCCA
Source organism: uncultured Rhodanobacter sp. (assembly GCA_937906285.1). Lineage (GTDB taxonomy): Bacteria > Pseudomonadota > Gammaproteobacteria > Xanthomonadales > Rhodanobacteraceae > Rhodanobacter. The sequence goes on from CALCWL010000502.1 coordinate 4,785, forward strand.
GCGCCGGAGCCGGCTGACCCTGCCGCAGGCGGCGATCGTCTACAACCCGTACGGCGACACCGTCTACGTGGTGCACCCGTCCAAGGGCAAGGACGACAAGGGCCACGCGCTGCCGCCGACGGTGCAGCAGACCTTCGTCACCGTGGGCGAGACCCGCGGCGATCAGGTGGCGATCCTCAAGGGCCTCGCCGCCGGTACCGAGGTGGTGACCAGCGGCCAGGTGAAGCTGAAGAACGACGCGCCGATCAAGGTCGACAACCGGGTGCAACCGGCCGACAGCGCGCACCCCACGCCGCAGGAACACTGAGCCGCCACGATGAAATTCACCGACTCGTTCATCAACAAGCCGGTGCTGGCGATCGTCGTCAGCCTGCTGATCCTGGTGCTGGGCATCCGCGCCGTCGGCAGCCTCAGCGTGCGCCAGTATCCGCAGACGCAGAACGCCACGGTCACCGTCACCACCGCCTACTACGGCGCCGATGCGGCGACCATCGCCGGCTTCATCACGCAGCCGCTGGAGCAGGCGATCTCGCAGGCGCAGGGCATCGACTACCTGTCCTCCAGCAGCGTGTCGGGCGTGTCCACCATCACCGCCACCTTGCGCCTCAACTACGACGCCAACCGCGCGCTGACCGAGATCACCACCCAGGTCAATTCGGTGAAGAACCAATTGCCGCCGCAGGCGCAGCAGCCGGTGCTGAACGTGCAGACCGGCGAGACGGTCGACGCGATGTACATCGGCTTCTACAGCGACGTGCTGCCGACCAACAACATCACCGACTACCTCGCGCGCGTGGTCAAGCCCAAGCTCGACGCGCTCGACGGCGTGCAGACCGCCGAGCTGCTCGGCGCGCGCCAGTTCGCCCTGCGCGCGTGGCTGGATCCGGCCAGGATGGCCGCGCACGGCGTCACCGCCAGCGACGTCAACGCGGCGCTGGCGGCCAACAACTACCTGGCCGCGGTCGGTTCCAGCAAGGGCCAGGCGGTGACGGTGGACCTGACCACCGACAGCAGCCTGCACACGGTGGACGAGTTCAAGCAGCTGGTGGTGCGCCAGTCCGGTGGCGCGATCGTGCGGCTGCAGGACGTGGCGACGGTGTCGCTGGGCTCGGAGAACTACGACTTCAACGTGGCCTTCAACGGCAAGCGTTCGGTGTTCATCGGCATCAAGGTGGCGCCCGACGCCAACGTGCTGGACGTGGCGCAGCGCGTGCGCGATGCGTTTCCGGAGATCGTGCACCAGTTGCCGAACGGGCTGACCGGCAAGATCGTCTACGACGGCACCGACTTCGTGAACAGCTCGATCAACGAGGTGATCAAGACCCTGGTCGAGGCGCTGGTGATCGTCACCCTGGTGATCTTCCTGTTCCTGGGCAGCCTGCGCGCGGTGATCATCCCGGTGATCGCGATGCCGCTGGCCCTGATCGGCGCGTTCTTCGTGATGCTGGTGCTGGGCTACTCGATCAACCTGCTGACCCTGCTGGCGCTGGTGCTGGCGATCGGCCTGGTGGTGGACGACGCGATCATCGTGGTGGAGAACGTCGACCGCCACATGAAGGAGGAAGGCAAGACCCCGCTGCAGGCCGCGCTGCTGGCCGCGCGCGAGCTGGGCGGGCCGATCCTGGCGATGACCGTGGTGCTGATCGCGGTGTACGTGCCGATCGGCTTCCAGAAGGGGCTCACCGGCGCGCTGTTCAGCGAGTTCGCCTTCACCCTCGCCGGCGCGGTGACGGTGTCGGCGATCGTGGCGCTGACGCTGTCGCCGATGCTGACCTCGCGCTTCTTCACGAGCGGGCAGGAAGGCGGCCGCTTCGTGCAGTTCATCGACCGCCAGTTCGACCGCGTGCACCACGGCTACCAGCGCGTGTTGCACAACGTGCTGTCGACCTGGGTGGTGGTGATCGTGATGGCCGCCCTGTTGCTGCTGGCCACCTTCGCGCTGGGCATCACCGCACAATCGGAACTGGCGCCGGAAGAGGATCAGGGCGTGGTGGTGGGCCAGATCGTCGGCGCGCCGAACGCCACCGCCGAGCAGATGAACGTGTACGCCACGCAGATGTTCGAGTTGGCCAGGGAGCTACCCGAGTACGAGCAGATGTTCCAGCTGACCGGCGTGCCGACGGTGAACCAGGGCATCGGCGGCGTGCTGTTCAAGCCGTGGGACCAGCGCGATCGCGGCGCGCACGAACTGCAGCAGGTACTGCAGGACAAGTGGAGCGGCATCGCCGGCGGCAACGTGGCCGCGTTCCAGTTCCCGCCGCTGCCGGGCGCGCAGGGCCTGCCGATCCAGGTGGTGATCACCACCACCGAACCGTTCGCCAACCTCAACGAGGTCGCCAGCGCGGTGCTGGCCAAGGCCCAGGCCAGCGGCAAGTTCTACTTCATCGACTCCGACCTGAAGGTGGACAAGCCGCAGGCCACGGTGAACCTCGACCGCGACATGATCGCCGCGCTGGGCCTGACCCAGGCCGACGTCGGCGCCGCGCTGGGTTCGGCGCTGGGCGGCGGCTACGTCAACTACTTCTCGATCGCCGGGCGCTCGTACCGGGTGATCCCGCAGGTACTGCAGGCCGACCGCCTCAATCCGGAGCAGGTGCTGGACTACTACCTGCGCGTGCCAGACGGCGCGGTGATCCAGGCCGGCACCGTGGCCAAGGTCACCCACGAGGTGGTGCCGCAGTCGCTGAACCGCTTCCAGCAGCTGAACTCGGCCACCATCTCGGGCGTCTCGGGCATGTCGCAGGGCGACGCGCTGACCTACCTGCGCGACCTGGTGCACGAGGTGGCGCCCAGCGGCTACACCGTGGACTACGCCGGCCAGTCGCGCCAGTTCATGCAGGAATCGGGCGGCTTCGGCGGCACCCTGCTGTTCGCCATCATCATCGTGTTCCTGGCGCTGGCGGCGCAGTTCAACAGCCTGCGCGATCCGGTGGTGATCCTGGTGTCGGTGCCGCTGGCGCTGTTCGGCGCGCTGATCTTCGTCAACCTGTTCACCAGCCTCAACATCTACACCGAGGTGGGCCTGGTCACGCTGATGGGCCTGATCAGCAAGCACGGCATCCTGATCGTGCAGTTCGCCAACGACTCGCAGCGCGCCGGCATGTCCAAGCGCGAGGCGATCGAGCACGCCGCGGCGGTGCGCCTGCGGCCGATCCTGATGACCACCGCGGCGATGGTGCTCGGCGTGATGCCGCTGGTGATCGCCGCCGGCGCCGGCGCGGCGGGCCGCTTCAACATGGGCCTGGTGATCTCCACCGGCCTGGCCATCGGCACGGTGTTCACCCTGTTCGTGGTGCCGGCGTTCTACATGCTGCTGGCGGCGGATCACCACGCCGAACGGTCGCGGGACGATGCGGAGCTGGGGGTGGCCTGACAGCCTCGGCGGAAGGCAAGAGCCGGCGGGCCGTGCCCGCCCTGCGCGGCGCCCCGTTGGGGCAGGGCGGTGATCGCCCGCCGCTTTTCCCGGCGCCAAAGAAAAGCCGGCGGCTCATGGCCGCCGGCTTTGTTCGAACTGCCAGCTCAGTTGCGCGACTGCAGCTTCGACAGCAACCGCAGCAGTTCCAGGTACAGCCACACCAGGGTCACCACCAGCGCGAAGGCGCCGTACCACTCCATGTACTTGGGCGCGCGGGCGTGCACGCCCTGCTCGATCATGTCGAAGTCGAGGATCAGGTTGAGCGCGGCGATCACCACCACCACACCGCTGAAGGCGATGCCCAGGCCGCTGGAACCGTTGATGAAACCCATCGAATGGCCGAAGAAGCCCATCACGAAATTGGCCAGGTACAGCAGCATGATGCCGCCGGTGGCCGCCACGATGCCGAGCTTGAACTTCTCGGTGGCGCGGATCAGCCCGCTGCGGTAGGCCAGCAGCATCGCCGCCATCACGCCGAAGGTCAGCCCCACCGCCTGCATCACGATGCCCGGGTAGCGCATCTCGAAGATCGCCGACAGCGCGCCGATGAAGACGCCTTCCACCAGCGCGTACAACGGCGCGGTGACCGGGGCCCAGGTTTTCTTGAACACGGTGACCAGCGCCAGGATCAGGCCGCCGATGGCGCCGCCGATCATCAGCGGACCCATGGTCGGCAGGCTTTCCGCGCCGTTGAACTGGCCCCAGCTGAAGGCCGCGCCGATGATGGCCAGGATCAGCAGCAGGCCGGTCTTGTTGACCGTGCCGTTGAGGGTCATCACCTCGTCGCCATGCGACACCAGCGCACCGCTGGCGGCGTCGAGGAAGGTGTTCTTGTTGAGTGCCGGATTACCGCTTTGCATGATGAACTCCGAGGGGTTTGTCGACATCGTAGCCGGCCCGCGAGGATCGTGTCAGCCACCGCGCCCAAACGTCGCGGGCTGGCCGCGCCGCAGCGGGCCGGTCAACTACAATGAGACCTTGCCGAACGTTGCGGAGTTCCAATGAACCCTTCCACCTTGCGCATCGCCACCCGCAAGAGCGCGCTGGCGCTGTGGCAGGCCGAACACGTCGCCACGCTGCTGCGCGCGGCGCACCCCGGGCTGGGCGTGGAGCTGGTACCGCTGTCCACCCGCGGCGACGAGATCCTCGACCAGCCGCTGGCCACCATCGGCGGCAAGGGACTGTTCCTCAAGGAGCTGGAAGTGGCCATGCTGGAAGGCCGCGCCGAGCTGGCGGTGCATTCGCTGAAGGATGTGCCGGCCGATCTCGAGAGCGGCTTCATCCTGCCGGCGATCCTGCCCCGCGCCGATGCCGCCGACGCCTTCGTCAGCAACCACTACGCCGACCTGGCCGCGCTGCCCCGGGGAGCGCGCGTGGGCACCTCGTCGCTGCGCCGGCAGGCACAATTGCGCGCACTGCGGCCGGACCTGCACCTGAGCGACCTGCGCGGCAACGTCGGCACCCGGCTGGGCAAGCTCGACGCCGGCGATTACGACGCGATCGTGCTGGCCTGCGCCGGGCTCGAACGCCTCGGCCTGGCCTCGCGCATCGTCTCGCGACTGGCCGCGCCGGACTGGCTGCCCGCCCCCGGCCAGGCCGCCATCGCGATCGAGGCGCGCGACGAGCAACCGGCGGTGCTGGCCTTGCTCGCCGCACTGGACGACCCCGACACCCGGCTCGCGGTCAGCGCCGAGCGCGCGATGAACCGCGCCCTGGGCGGCAGCTGCACGGTGCCGGTCGGCGCCTGGTGCATGCTGGGCGAACACGGATTGCACCTGCGCGGCCTGGTCGGCGACGCCGCCAGCGGTCGCTTGCTGCACGCCGAGGGGAGCGCACCGGCGGACCAGGCGGTGGCGTTGGGCGAACAGGTGGCGCAGGCGCTGCTGGATCAGGGCGCCGGCAGCCTGCTGGCGTAGGGCGGGTATTGCGCGCCGGCTTTATGGCGCACCGCGGCGGGCGCTGCCCGCCCTGCGGCCCTCGACCCATCCCGTCAAAAGCTGTAAACGAGGTTTGTCGTGGTCAGCGTGTCGGTCTTCTTGATGCCCGGCTGCACGTCGCTGTTGTAGCGAACCTGGAAGCCCACTTTCAGGGCCAGCTTCTTGGTCATGCTGACGGCCAGGCCGGCATCGTTCTGCATGTAGGTGTTCTTGGAGCCCGCTTCGGTGAGGAACGTGTCGTCGAACGCGGTGTTGGCGCTCAGCTTGAACTTGTAGTTGACCAGGCCGCGAGCCACCAGCTCGCCCTCGGTGGGCTGGCGCTGGTTGACCAGCACGTTGCCGACCAGCACCTGGGTATCGGCGGGGCGGTAACGCTTGTAACCGGGGCCGATTTCGAACGACAGCTCGTTGCGCTCGTCCTTCAGCGCGATGTAGCCGTAGCCCAGCGAGACCGTGCCCTGCCACAGGTTGGCACCGAAGTCGTCGTGCTCGTAGCGGGCCGCACCGACGATGTAACTGCGCGTGTCGAGCTTGAGACCGACCGAGGCGCCGGCGTCGTAGCGGTTGGCGGTGGTGTTGAACTGCTCGACCGTGTTGCCGGCGGTGTCGACAATCTTCTGCTCGCTCTTGGAGCGCAACGCATCAACGAAGAAGTTGTTCTTCCACTGGTCGTTTTCCTGGCTCAGGCCGAGCTTGGCGTTGATGTTTTCCGAGCGCGAGTTGCCGGTGGAGGAGGCGAAACCGAATTCGCCCGAGCCGCTCCAGCCGCCGCGATTGGGCGTGTCCTGGGCGTGCGCGGCGAAGCTGGCGAAACCGGCCAGCAGCAGGCCGCCGATCAGGGTCTTGTTCATTGCCGAATATCCGTTTTGTTAAAGTTTGGTAACAGCGTACCTTAGCCGGCCGTCTTGAACTTGCAGTGAATGCGCCGGTGCGGCGCCCGACTTGCAGCCGTCCACGGCCGCCACCATGCTAGGACGTGCCCCGCCCGAGACGTGCCGAATGGATCGCTACGAACGGATACTGACGCTGCATCGCCTGCTGAAATCGGCGCACTATCCGGTGCCGTTGTCGCGTCTGATGGGCGAACTGGAATGCTCGCGCGCCACGCTGTACCGCGACATCGCCTTCCTGCGCGATGCGCTGGGCGCACCGATCGAGAGCGCCGGCACCGACCAGGCGGCGTTCCGCTACGAAGCCGGCGAAGGCGAGAAATTCGAGCTGCCCGGCCTGTGGCTCACCTCCGACGAACTGGCCTCGCTGCTGGCGCTCAACGAGTTGATCAGCCGCTCCGGCCCCGGCGTGCTGGCCGGCACGCTGGCGCCGTTCAAGGCGCGCATCGAAGGCCTGCTGTCGCACCAGGGCAGCGGCAAGGCGCTGCCGATCGAACGCATTCGGGTGATTCCGTGGGGCGAGCGCAAGCTCGACCAGCAGGTGTTCCGCGTGGTGGCCGGCGCGGTGCTCGAACGGCGCCAGCTGCGCTTCCGCTACCGCGCGCGCACCACCAATGCCGACAGCCGCCGGCTGGTCTCGCCGCAGCGCCTGACCCACTACCGCGACAACTGGTACCTCGACGTGTGGGACCACGATCGCGAGGCGCTGCGCAGCTTCGCGGTCGACCGCATCGCCGAGGCGCAGGCACAGGACGCGCCCGCGCGCGACGTCACCGACAGCGAGCTCAACGAACTGCTCGCCTCCAGCTACGGCATCTTCGCCGGCAAGCCCAAGGCCTGGGCCACCATCCGTTTTTCCGCGCACGCCGCGCGCTGGGTCTCCGACGAGCACTGGCACTCGCAGCAGCAGGGCGAGTGGCTCCCCGACGGCCGCTACGAGCTGAAGCTGCCCTACTCCAACTCCAAGGAGCTGCTGATGGACGTGCTCAAGTACGGCCCCGACGCCGAGGTGGTCGCGCCGCTGCCGCTGCGCGAGGAGATGAAGATCCTGTTGCGCTTGGCTCTCTCAGGCTATGCCTGAGGGCGGGGAATAGGGAATCGGGAATAGGGAATAGGAAGAGCAGCAGCGCTCCGCGATCGACCGCTCTTGCGATTCCCTATTCCCGATTCCCGATTCCCCGCCCTAAAACGGCCAAAACCGCGGTATCAGCCACATCGACAGCGCGCAGAAGATGGCGATCAGCGGGATGCCGACCTTCATGAAGTCGGTGAAGCGATAGCCGCCGGCGTAATAGACCATGGTGTTGGTGGGGTAGCCGACCGGGGTCGCGAACGAGGTGGCGGCGGCGAAGGCGACCGCAACGACGAACGGGCGCGGGTCCACGTGCATGGCGTGGGCGACCGACACCGCGATGCCGACCATCAGCACCACCGAGGGGTTGTGGCCCATCAGTTCGGTGAGCAGGGCAGTCAGCAGGTAGACCATCAGCAGGCCGGCCAGCGGGCCGTGCTCGCCCACCACTCCCAACCCCGCCCGCACCAGTTCCTGCGACAGGCCGCTGCGTTCGATCGCGATACCCAGCGGCAGGATCGCGCCGAGCAGGATGATGATCTTCCAGTCCACGCCCTCGTAGACGTCCTTGCGGCCGAAGCAGCCGGTGAGCGCCATCGCCACCGCACCGCAGATCGCCGCGATCGGGATCGGCAGCCAGTGCAGGCCGGAGGCCACCACCACGCCAGCCATGATCGCTGCGGCATAGAACGCCTTGCGCGGGGTGCGGTGCGCTTCCTCGCGCTCGCTCAGCACGATGAAGGCCTCATCGTTGCGCAGGTTGGACAGCGCCTCGTCGTCGATCAGCACCAGCAGCACGTCGCCCACCGCCAGACTGACATCGCTGAGCTTGTCGCGCAGCAGCTGGCCGCGGCGGTGGATCGCCAGCGCCACCGCGTCGTAGCGCCAGTGCAGGCCGGTTTCCTCCAGCTGGCGGCCCTCCATCGGGCTGGCCGGCGCAATCATCAGTTCCACCATCACCCGCGAGCGGGCGTCACCGGTGGCGTAGCGGCGGTCCGGCGCGTTGCGCAGCCCGGCGCGGCGCTGGAAATCCTCGATCTTCTCCCAGTCGCCGCGCACCAGCAGCACGTCGCCGACGGCGATCTCCTGGCTGCGCGGGGACCACATGCGCCGCTCGCCGCGCAGCAGCTCCAGCGGATAGACGCCATAACGCTCGCCCAGCTTCGCATCGGCGATGCTGCCGCCGACCAGCGCAGACTGCTCGGTCACCTCCAGCTCGGTGACGTACTTGCCGATCTCCTCCTGCACCGGCAGCTGGGTGTCGATCTCGCGCGGCAGCAGCCAGCGGCCGACCAGCATCAGGTAGACGATGCCGACCACGGCCAGGATCGCGCCCATGCGGGTGAACTCGAATACGCCGAACGCCTCCATTCCGTGCTTCTGCGCCAGCGTGTCGGCGAGCAGGTTGGAGGAGGTGCCGATCAGGGTGCACACGCCGCCCATCTGCGCGGCGTAGGCCATCGGCATCAGCACGCGCGCCGGCGAGGTGCCGGTGCGCTGGCACACGCGCAGCGCCAGCGGCAGGAAGGTGGCCACCAGCGCGATGTTCTTGACGAAGGCGCCCAGCGGCGCGATCGCCAGCATCAGCGCCAGGGTCAGCACCCACGGCCGCTTGATCCGCATCAGCCAGCGGCTCAGCGGATCGAGCGCGCCGGAGCGCTCGATGCCCAGGCTGAGCGCAAACATCGCTGCCACGGTCACCGTGGCCTCGTTGCTGAAACCGCTGAGCGCCTCCGCCGGCGTGACGATGCCCAGGATCACCAGCGTCGCCAGCACCAGCAGCGCGATCAGGTCGATGCGCAGCTTCTCGCTGGCGAACAGCGCCATCGCCAGCACGATCACCGCGACCGTAGCCCATGCCTGCCAGCTCATGCAGCGCGCCTCGGCGCGGACAGGCGGGCGGGGCGGGGCGTCGCGGTGGGTCGGAATGGAGCCATGCAGGTTTCCGTGGAGTGTCGCCGCAGGCTCGCCGCCACGGCTCCGGTCATACTAACCCGCGCCGCTGTCAGCACGCCGTCGCGGCCGATGCGGACGCGGCGGCATCAACGATTCGTGATTGAATGTCGGCATGACTATCCACGAACCCGGCGCGCCGGGCCAACCGCAAGAACCCGCCGGCGAACGTCAGCCTACCGTGGCGCTGGCGCTCGGCGCCGGCGGCGCCAAGGGATTGGCGCACATCGGCGTGATCGAGGAACTCGAGGCACAGGGTTTTCGCATCGTGGCGATCGCCGGCAGCTCGATGGGCGCACTGATCGGCGGCATCCATGCGATGGGCAAGCTCGACATCTACCGCGACTGGGTCAGCGCGCTGGCCCGTTTCGACGTGCTGCGGCTGGTCGACTGGTCCTTTTCCGGCGGCGGCCTGATCAAGGGCGAGAAGATCATCGGCACGCTGCGCGGGCTGATCGGCGACACCTTGATCGAGGAGCTGCCGCTAGCCTTCACCGCGGTGGCCACCGACCTCGACCGCGGCCGCGAGGTATGGCTGGGCCGCGGCAACCTGTTCGAGGCCATCCGCGCCTCGATCGCCGTGCCCACCGTGTTCCGCCCGCACCACCTCAACGGCCACCGCATGGTCGACGGTGCCCTGCTCAATCCGGTGCCGGTCACGCCGCTGATCGGGGTGGACGCGGATTATCTGTTCGCGGTCAGCGTGGACGGCCCGGCCGAGGCGATCGCCACGCCGATGGAGGAGAGCGCCACCGAACAGGACCCGGGCTACCGCCACCGCATCGGCGAGTTCATCAGCCGGCTGATGCCGCGCGGCGAGGAACAACCGCGCGAGCCCGGTACCTTCGACACGCTGAACCAGGCGATGGACCTGATGCAGGCCAATCTCGCGCGGCTGCGCCTGGCCGCGTACGAACCGGACCTGCTGATCACCCTGCCGCGCAACATCGCCAGCGTCTACGAGTTCTACCGCGCCCGCGAACTGATCGAACGCGGTCGCCTGCAGACGCGCAAGGCGTTGGCCGAGTGGCCGCACACGGGCACGCTGCTGCGCCCGAACTGACCTGACCGGCCCGATCCGAACCAGTTCAACGCGGCCCGTGCGTGCGCAGCCAGCGCTGCAGGTAATCGCGCAGCACGAGGGCGCCGTTGTGCTCCTCGTCGCGGGCGCTGTAGATCAGGGTAACCGGGTGTCGCACGGAGCGCTCGGCCAGCGGTTGCCAGTACTCGGCCAGCTCATCCAGCTCGCTGGCGTAGCGGTGACGGAAACCGTCCCAGCGCGCCGGGTCGTGGCCGAACCACTGGCGCAGCGCCGTGGACGGCGCCACTTCCTTGGCCCACTGATCGAGCGGCACCTCTTCCTTCTTCATGCCGCGCGGCCACAACCGCTCCACCAGCACGCGATAACCGTCCTCCTTCGCGGGCGCTTCGTACGCGCGCTTGATCGCGAGGGCCATGGCGTTCTCCTGCAATGAAACCGCACAAGCATACGACCGCCGCGGCGACATCGCCTGATCGAGGTCAGAGCTCCTCGACTTCGGTCACCTTGCCCCGGCGCATCAGCCAGGCCACGCCACGCAGGTCGGCCAGACCCACCCACAGCCGATCCAGCATGCCGTACTTGGACACGCCGGCGGTGCGCGGGCGATGGCCCACCGGCACGCTGGTGCTCTGGAAGCCGGCACGTTTGACCAGCGCCGGCAGGTAGCGGTGCATGTGGTCGAAGTAGGGCAGGCGCAGGAACACCTCGCGCTCGAACAGCTTCAGGCCGCAGCCGGTGTCCGGGGTGGCGTCGCGCAGCATGCGCGAGCGCACCGCGTTGGCGATCTTCGAGGAGATGCGCTTGTTGAA
>CALCWL010000503.1 GCA_937906285.1 uncultured Rhodanobacter sp.
ATTCGAAGGCGAGGTAGTCCGGGTGGTGCGCGGCGCCGGTGCCGATCGCCGGCGGGTCCTCCGGGTGGAAATTGCGCCGCCAGTAGACGTGGTCGCGCAGGAACTCGACCAGCATTTTCTCCAGCAGCGTGTCGTTCTCGCCGTAGGGGCCAAGGAAGCAGGCGTCCAGCGTGTGGTCACGCGGCTCGGCGTGGTCGAACGGTTGCGCGGCGCTCATGCCAGCCATCCGTGCAGCCAGCCCAGCGGGTGATGCATGCGCGCGACGCCGAGCATGTAGACGTAGGTAGCCAGTGCGGCCACGTAGAACGCGGCGCGCGCGCGCCGCGTGTGCACCCGCTTCAGCGCCAGCATGGCGAGTACCACGTAGACCACCAGCAGCACCAGCTTCACGGTGAGCCAGCCGTTGGCGAACAGCGCGCCGGGCAACATGGTCAGCAGCATCAGCGCGGCAGTGAGCAACGTGGTGTCGATGCCGTAGCTGAGCCAGCGCACCGGCATCCACTGCGCGATGCCGTGGCGCCCGGCCAGCGCCAGCGTGCCGCGCAGCGCGAACAGGCCGCCGCTAAGCAGCACGCAGAGGATGTGGACGGCCTTGATCTGGGGGTAGAACTCGATCATTTCGGCGCCGGGATTCGTGATTCGGGACTTGGACAAGCGTCAGGGCGCGCCGGGTGGCGCGCCCTGACGTGGGTCATGCGTTCTCGGACGCTGCGTCCGGCAGCGGCGTGGCGGCGGCCTGCCGCTTCGGCCACAGCCACAGCGAGGCGACGAAGCCGGCGATCAGCATGGCGCCGATGGCGAACACGGTGTCGCCGGGCACGCGCATCCATACCAGCAGGTGGATCAGCGGACGGTCCATGAACTCGGCCGAGCGGGCGAACCAGTAGCCGTGCTCCAGCACCGCCTTCAGTTGCAGGATGCCCAGCGGCAGCAGGGTCAGCACGGCCATCAGGCCCAGGCCGAGGTTGAGCGTCCAGAACGAACCCTTCAGCCAGCCCTCGCGCCACTCGGCCTGCGGCTTGATCCCGCGCAGGCAGAACAGCATCAGGCCCATGCCGAGCATGCCGTACACGCCGAACAGCGCGGTGTGGCCGTGCGCGGCGGTGAGGTTGAGGCCCTGCATGAAGTACAGCGCGATCGGCGTGTTGACCAGGAAACCGAGCAGGCCCGCGCCGACCAGGTTCCAGAAGCTCACCGCCACGAAGAACATGATCGGCCAGCGGTAGCGCGCCATCCACGGCGCGGCGTGCTGCTTCTTCCAGGT
>CALCWL010000504.1 GCA_937906285.1 uncultured Rhodanobacter sp.
GCCATTTGCTGCTGCACCGGGGCGCAAGGCCCGTCATGACGGCGACAGCGATCGGGAGCTACTCCCCTTCAGCGGCCGATGCTAGCACAGCCCCGGCGCCTGGCCATGCCGGACCGCCCGCGTCAGCCCGCCGGGTGCGCCAGCGCAAAGTCGATCGCCGCCACCACCGCTGCCACCTGGGCGTCATTGCACTGCGCGGAGGTAGCGCGCGGGCTGTCGGGGTAGACCTCGGTGGTGGTCTTGTACGGCGCAGCGGTGATGCCGGCGCACAGGCCGAGCCGGCCATAGTCGTATTCGATCACGCCATGCGCCACCACCGGCGAGCCGATGATGGTGCCGTCGGGGTCGGCCGGCGCGATGTGGGTGACCCGGGTCACCGCGGCAATGATCGCCTGCTGGAACGCGGGCTGCGGCTGTGCGCTGTCGGCGCACAGGTAGAAGCCGTCGGGAATCGTGCCGGGTTCGTACGGCTTGCCGTCGCGGGCGGCCAGGGCCGGGCGAAACTCGGCCTCGTCGCTGTCGGTGGTTTCGTGCAGGTCGATGTGCATCAGCACGCGCTCGCGCAGCGGCGCCACCAGCGCCATCAGCGCGGCCGATTCCTGCGCCGGGCTGTGCGCATGGAACGAGCGGTTGGGGTCCAGCGCGGCGGCATTCCAGCGCTGGATGCGTTCGTAGCCCCACGGGCTCACGCACGGCACCACCAGCAGGTTGGCCCGGCTGGCGACGTCGGCCGCGTGCTGCTCGGCGAATTGCAGCGCACCGTGCACGCCGCTGGTTTCGTAGCCGTGCACGCCGCCGGTGACCAGCATCACCGGCAGCTCGTCGCGCCAGGATGCACTGCGCAGGGCGACCAGCGGATGGCGCGCGTCGGGGTAGACCAGCTCACCGTACGACGCCACCGACCAGTGGGCGCGCAATGCGTCGATCCGGCGCAACACCTCATCCGCGTAGCTGCGCTGCACGCGCTGGCGCGCGCGCCATGCCTCGCGCTCGGCTTCGCCCCAGGGCTGGAGCGCCGCGCCGACGGGGGGAAAGCTGGACTGGTTCATCGTGGTTCCATGCGTGGACGACGGGAAGCCGGCGGCCCCGCCGCCGGTCCCGATGACCCGGGGGCGCTTACTTCGCGCCGCCGTTCGCGGCGCCCTTGGCCGGCAGCGGTTCGAGGTTGAAGCTGATCGTGGTGAGCTTGGCGTCCAGGCCCTGCACGACGTCGCTGGTCAGGTCGTTGCTGGTGTTGCCGCCGAGCACCGCGTCGCGGTTGAGCAACAGGCCGCACTGGTGCTTCTTGTAGCTGGCGGCAACCACCGGCTGCGCTTCCTGGCCGATCCGCTGCATCACCTTGGCGCGGGTGAGCTGGATGCGTTCGTTCTGCTCGCTGGCCTGCGACTGGAAGGTCTGCATGCGCTGCTGCAGCGCCGCGCCCTGCTGCTTGCGCTGGTCTTCGGTGAGCGAGGCGGCCTTCTGCTGGAAGGCCTGGATGTCCGTATCCAGCGGCTTGCGCTGGTTCGACAGCTGGGTGTTCGCCTGCTCGGCCAACTGGCCCAGCCGCTCGCTGGCGGCCTTGCCGACCTTGGACTGGGCGAACACGGCCTCGCGCGAGAGCATGCACACGCCGGCCACCGCATTGCCGCCGAGCTCGTCGGCGGCT
>CALCWL010000505.1 GCA_937906285.1 uncultured Rhodanobacter sp.
TGCCGCCGTTGTCGATGCGCTGGCTCAGGCCCACCACGTAGCTGCCGCGCTTGAAGGTGTAGGTCTTGGTGACCGCCAGGCCGGCGGCGTCGCGCCAGGTCAGCGCGACCTGCAGCTCGTCCTGGCCCGGCGCCAGTGCGTAGCTGGTCCTTTCGCTGTGGAACAGCGCCAGGTGGTTGGGCTGGTCGGCCGGAGCGGCGTCGCTGCTGCTGACCAGGCCGTTCTGCGCCACGTAATAGTGTGCGGGGCTGTTGTCCAGCAGCACGACGGGCGGCGGGTTGGGGTTCTTGTGCGTCGGCGCCTGCTGCGGGTAGGCGAGCAGATCCGCGTGCACCAGGCTGCCGCCGCGGGTGTCGATGGTGAGGTGCAGGACGTCGGTGTCGACCGTGATCAGTTGGGCGCTCGCAGGCACCGACGTGTCGCCGACAGCGACGGCTGCCACTCCGCTCGCGGCGGCGCTCGACGGAACCGCCAGCGCGGTGGGCACGCTGCCGTCCGCCGAGGTCGGGACGGCTTGGCTGGCGGTGACCGCGGGCGTGGCCGGCGGCTTGGGTGCGTGGTCGTTTTCCCAGGCCATGAACAGCAGATAGGCCACGGCCAGCAGGGCAAACAGCAGGAAGTTGCGCGTTTGAGTCATCGCGTAGCAGATCCGGTAACGCCACGACGTGAAGATCTCGCCGCGGAAACTTTGGAAAAAGGTCAGCGCTCGATTGTGGAGGGGCCGTCGATTGGCTTCAATGGTTCGGCCGGGTCGGCCGTGCGGGCCGGCAGCTTTTGCCACAGGGCTTCCAGCTCGCCCAGCAACTCCGGTCCGGGCACGCCGGCGGCCTGTTCGCGCGCCATCACCATCAGGTCGATCGCGGGCAGCCGATGGCGCACGCGCCGGAACGATTCGCGCACCAGACGCTTGATCCGGTTGCGCTCCACCGCACGCTTGGACACCCGCTTGGATATGGCCAGGCCCAGGCGCGCGCCACCCAGCTCGTTGGCGCGATAGCGCAAATGAAAACAGCGGCCGCCTGCGCGTCCGCTGCTGTTTCGCAAGGCGGCGAATTCGCCGGGCCGACGCAGCCGCGCCTCGCGCGGCAGACCGGCGCTGGACATCACGCCGGGTCCGTTTACGGGATCAGGCGCTTGCGGCCCTTGGCGCGACGGGCATTGATCACCTTGCGGCCGTCGGCGGTGGCCATGCGTGCGCGAAAACCGTGGGTACGGGCGCGCTTGAGCTTGCTGGGCTGGAAGGTCCGCTTCATGGGATGCTCCGAAGGGAATGTGAGTAAAAGGTTTGAGAGTATGTCCGGTCGGGGCGGCGGCTGTCAAATCGCGCCATGCCGCGGCTCGCGCAAGCATGGCGCGGTCGGCTCGGGACCATGGGGGCAGCTGCTAGACTACCCCATCACCCTGCGCGCAAGCGCCCCAAGCTGTGGTTGATCGAATTCATGAGTGATCTGTGGCGGCGCTGCCTCGAGCGTCTGGAAGGCGATCTGAGCGCCGAAGACCTCCATACCTGGCTGATGCCGCTGCAGGCGCGCGACGATGCCGATGGCTTGCAGCTGTTCGCCCCCAACTCCTACACCCTCGATACGGTCCGCCAGCGCTACCTGGCGCAGATCGAGCAGGTGCTGGGCCAGCTGGCCGGCCATGCCTTGCCGGTGCGCCTGGAAGTGGGTTCCAGCTCCCGTCGGGCCGAGCCGGCCAAGGCGGCAGCCAGCGCGCCGGCGCGGTCCACGGCGCCGGCGCAGCCGTTCCACCACAACCTCGACCCGCACTACACCTTCGAGACCTTCGTCGAGGGCAAGTCCAACCAGCTCGGCAAGGCGGCCGCGATGCAGGTGGCCACCAATCCCGGGCGGGCCTACAACCCGCTGCTGCTGTACGGCGGCACCGGTCTGGGCAAGACCCACCTCATGCACGCCGCCGGCAACCTGATGCTGGAGCGCAATCCCGGCTGCAAGGTGATGTGCCTGAGTTCGGAGCAGTTCGTCGGCTCGATGATCGAGGCCTTGCGCGCCAAGAGCATGGACGAGTTCAAGCGCCGCTTCCGCTCGGTCGATGCGCTGCTGATCGACGACATCCAGTTCTTCGCCGGCAAGGACACTACCCAGGAAGAGTTCTTCCACACCTTCAATGCACTGTTCGAATCCAAGCAGCAGATCATCCTCACCTGCGACCGCTACCCCAAGGAAGTGGACAAG
>CALCWL010000506.1 GCA_937906285.1 uncultured Rhodanobacter sp.
CGTGCTGCAGAAGCGCATCCGCATGCAGGGCTTCGTCATCCTCGACCACTACGCCGATCGCTTCGCCGCTTTCCGCGAGGACATGCAGGCCTGGCTCGACGCCGGCCAGATCACCCTGCGCGAGGATCGCGTCGAGGGCCTGGAAAACGCACCCGCCGCCTTCATCGGACTGTTGCAGGGCCGCAACCTCGGCAAGTTGGTGGTGCGCGTGGCCGCGGACTGATCGCGCGAACTACCCGCCCACCTTGGTGTGCTGCGAGTAGAGCGCATGCCAGCGGCCGTTTTCGTAGACGAAGATGTCGGAGGAGCGCACGCCGTTGCGCGCTCCCAGCTTCGGGTCGTAGAAGGTGAGGATCGCGGTGTCGCCGCGGATCACCACCGACTGGGCTGACGGGTGCGCTTTCAACCATGCCTCGACCTTGCGTCGCTCGGCGTCGTTGCCCCGGTTCTTCGCCGCGTGGGCGAGGAGTGCGGCTTTCGTGTGCACCGTGCCGTCGGCGCTGACCGAGCGGTACTCGGGCAGCAGCATGGTGTCCAGCCAGGCGCTGTCGCCGTCGAGTTCGGCCTCCATCCAGTGCTGGTCGACCGCCATCACGGCGGCCTCGCTGCGCGCGCTTTCGTCGTGTACGCCGGTGGCGTTGGCGACGGTGACCGCGGCGGTCCATTGCATCCCCAGCACCAGCGTGGCGACGCACGCCATGCCGAGGGAAAATCTGCGTTGCTTGCGCATGCTGCGTTCCTCCTGCGCGGACGAAATGCCGCCCGGCAAGGCTGCGCGGCCGGCGTACACCGCGCATCGGATGGGTGACGAACGCGAGAGCGCGGGTGACGAGCGGCCGCAATACGGGCTTCGGCGGCGACGGCAGGCGCGCGTTCCGCCCGTACCGGCCCGCGCGCCGCTGGTCACCGCCACGGCACCGGTCGTCACGGCATCGACGACACCGGCGAGCGCCGCTGCCATCGTGCACGGACCATCCCCGCGAGCCGCGCCATGTCATTTCTTCCCGTGATGCGAACCTGCTGTCTGGGCCTGATGCTGATCGCGGCCGGCATCACCCGCGCGCACGGCGCCGAGCTGGACATGACGATTGCGGTGCCGCCCACCCCGGTGCGCGTGGAGGGCCACCAGCAACTCGACTACGAGGTGCAGCTGATCAACCGCTCCGGCCATCGCCTGGCGCTGGAGGAATTCGTCGTGCTCGACGGGCGTGACGGACAGCCGCTCGCACGGCTCTCCGGCAAAACGCTGGAACAGCATGCGGTCATCCTCGATGCGGCGCCGGTGCCGTCGGGCGCCGGGCCGTCCACGCTGCCGGCCACGCCGCTGGCGCCGCTCGAACCGGGCCAGCGGGCGGCGGTATTCATCGATGTCGCGCTGCCGGCGAGCGCCCGCATCGAGGCCCTTCGCCACCGCGTCGGCTATCGCGTGGACGGCGCGCGCGCTGCCGCGCAGGTCAGCAGCGCGCCGCAGGTGCTGCCACGGACCCGGCCGTCGCTGCTCGCGCCACCGCTGCGCGGCGGTCCATGGCTGGCGATCCACGATGCGGACTGGCCGCGCGGCCACCGGCGCGTGTTCTATCGCGTCGACGGCCAGACCCGCCTGCCCGGCCGCTTCGCCATCGACTGGGTGAAGCTGGACGCGCACGGTCGCTACGCCGACGGCGATGCCGATCGGGCGCGCGCATGGTACGGCCATGGCGCCGACGTGCTGGCGGTGGCGGACGCACGCGTGGCGGCGGTGCGTGACGGCATGGACGAACCGGCGCGGATCTCGCAGCGCACGCATCACGTTCCCGAAGACGATGCCGGCAACTACGTGGCGCTGCAGCTTGCCGACGGCCGCTACGCGTTCTACGAGCACCTGCGCAAGGGCAGCATCCGCGTCGCCGTGGGCGAACGCGTGCGTACAGGCCAGGTCATCGCATCACTGGGCTTCTCCGGCGAATCCACCGGCCCGCACCTGCACTTTCACGTCGCCGACGCCAGCTCTCCGCTGGGTGGCGAAGGCCTGCCGTTCGAAATCCGCTGGTTCGTCGGGCTGGGCCGGTACGACGACATCGCCCGGCTGGGGAAGCCGTGGCGTGCCATCGGCAACGGCGCCACCCGCCGCGACGAATGGCCGGACAGCAACGCGGTGGTGAGGTTTCCGGATCGGTCCGCGGCGGTGCCAGGCGGACGATGAACAACCGGGCCAGCCGACCGCTCGTCCCCGCCGAAGCGCCGCAGATCCTCACCATGGCGCCGCAGGTCACCCCGTTGTGGCGGGCGGCGCGGCATGCGACCAGCCTCGACCACTTCCCACCCGACCGGAGAGCCGACGCATGAAACTTTCGACCGCATGGCTGGCTGCGCTGCTGGCTTGTGCAGGCGCGGCCCATGGGGGCCAGGCAGGCAAGGGTGGCGACGTCACCGTGTTCGCGCCAGATGGCATTGCCGGCGCCGCCGACGATGGCGCCGCCGCCTTCACCCCGGACGGCGATACGGTGTACTTCATGCGCGGCACCGACAGCTTCACGCTGATGGAATCGCATCGCGTCGACGGGCGCTGGTCGACGCCGCGCGTCGCGCCGTTCTCCGGGCGCTGGCGCGACCTCGACCCGGCGATGGCGCCGGACGGCTCCTACCTGCTGTTTGTTTCCAACCGCCCGGTCTCGGGTACGGTGCCGCTCGATGCGGTGCATGCGGGCCAGCGCCGCGCCGGCCAGGGCATGAACCTGTGGCGGGTCGATCGCCGCGGCAATGGCTGGGGCAAGCCGGTGCGCCTGCCCGATGTCGTCAACACCTGTTCGATGAGCTTCGCGCCCAGCGTCGCCGCCGACGGCAGCATCTACTTCATCGGCTGCGTCGGCGCGGATGAGGGCCTGCACCTGCTGCGCTCGATCTGGCGCGATGGCCATTACCAGGTGCCGTACGCGGTGAAGCTCGGCACGGCGGATGCTCTGATCCGCGATCCGGCGATCGCCCCGGACCGCTCGTTCATCGTGGTGGCGACGAAGCGCACGGCGCAGCAGCCGTACCGCCTCGCCATCGCCTTCCACACGCGCGAGGGCTGGAGCGCGCTGCAGGATCTCGGCGACACCGTCAACGGCGGCAAGCACAGCATGGGCGCCCAGCTCGGCCCCGACCATCGCACGCTGTACTTCTACAGCGACCGCCAGCTGCCGCCGTCCGACCCGCGCGCGAACGCCGCGTGGAACAACGGCGCCGACCACATCTGGCAGGTGTCGCTGGCGCCATGGCTGGATGCACATGCCGCCGAGCGCCACTGACGATCCGCCGATTTCTCCCAGCGTTTCTGCCATGGAGCATTCCGATGCGTAGCCACTACCGATTGCCGATCCTCGCCCTGATCCTGGGCAGCGCCCTCGCCGCATCGGCGTGGGCAGCCACGACCGTCGCGCCGCCCCTTGCCGCCGGGCCGTGGGTGCTGGAACACGACGCCTCGCCCGCGTTCACGCCGGACGGCGACACGGTGGTATTCGCGCGCGGCAGCGGCGCCACGCGGCGGCTGTTCGCGGCGCACCGCCGCGACGGCGCGTGGTCGGTGGCGCAACGCGTGCCGTTCTCGGAGCGCTGGATGGATCTGGAGCCGGCGATGGCGCCGGACGGCCGCTACCTGGTGTTCATCTCCAACCGGCCGGCGAACGGTGCGGGCAAGGCGCTGGACGGCCAGTGGGGCGGCCAGGCCTGGCCCGGGCGCGGCGGCAACCTGTGGCGGGTCGATCGCGTGGGCGATGGCTGGGGCACGCCGATGCGCCTGCCCGACAGCGTGAACCGCAGCAGCACGACGTTCGCGCCCGCGGTGGCGAGCGACGGCAGCATCTACTTCATGCGCGCGAATCCCGCCGATGGCAGCTTCCGGCTCTACGTCAGCCGCCGCGAACACGGCCGTTACCAACCGGCGGTCGCGCTGGCGCTGGGCACCGGCGCCGGCCGCTCGGATTTCGATCCCGCGGTCGCGCCGGATCAATCCTTCCTGGTGTTCAGCTCCGACCGACCGCCGGCGCCTGCGAACGGCAACGACCTGTTCATCGCCTTCGCCGTGCCCGGCGGCTGGAGTGAGCCGGTGGACCTGGGCATGGCCGGCAGCGAGGCGCGCCTGGGCGCGGATCGCACGATGCTGTATTACACCGCGCCCGACCACCGCATCCATCGCGCGTCGCTGGCGCCGTGGCTGCGGCAGCGGCCGGCGCGCTGAGCCGCCATGCCTCGCCGTGACGGACCACGCTGGCGCCCTGCCGTCCAGCACTGTTCCGTCCGGTGCCGTGGCGGCACACTGCCGTCCTGGCGCGTCACCCATCGACCGGCGCGCGGGAGCATGGTGTGACCGGCGACGACACCATCCACTGGAAGAATCACGCACTGGCGTTTGCCTTCTGGACCGGGCTGGCGCTCTCCTATGCGCTGAGCAGCGGGCTGTCCTCGATCAGCGAGGGCTATCCGCCGAACTGGTTGCGCGCGCTGAGCTGGAACCTTTCCAACTTCTGGTTGTGGATGGCGCTGGTGCCGCTGGTCGGCTGGATGGGCCGGCGCACCGCCGGGCACGGCTGGCGCCACTTCCTCGCCGTGCAGGTGCCGGCCAGCCTGGGCGTGGCGCTGCTGCAACTGCTCGCCCACCTGGTGCTGTTCTGGAACGTGAGCGGCCCGGGGCGGATGGAGGTGCACACGCTGGGCGCATACATCCGCATGGAGTTCGCCTACAGCTTCCACCTGGCCGTGCTCACCTGCTGGGTGATCCTGGTGGTGCTGCGCGGGATGGAATCGCGCCGTCATCTGCGCGACGAGCGGCTGCGCCGCACGCAACTGGAGACGCAATTGGCGCAGGCGCAACTGCAGGCGCTGCGCATGCAATTGCAGCCGCATTTCCTGTTCAACACGCTCAACGCGATCTCCGCGCTGGCGCTGGCCGACCCGCTGCAGGCGCGGCTGATGATCGCGCGGCTCAGCGACTTCCTGCGGCTCACCCTGGAGGAACGCCACGCGCCGCAGGTGCCGCTGTCGCGCGAGCTGGAATTCCTCGCCTGCTATCTCGGCATCCAGCAGGTGCGCTTCCAAGATCGGCTGAGCACCGAGCTGGACGTGGCCGACGACACGCTCACCGCCGCGGTGCCGAACCTGATCCTGCAACCCCTGGTGGAGAACGCGCTGCGCCACGGCCTGCAGGACAAGCCCGGCGCCGGCACCCTGCGCATTTCCACCCAGCGCGACGGCGACCAGCTGCAATTGCGCGTCGACGACGACGGCCTCGGCCTGCCGCCGGCCGGCAGCGCCGAAGGCATCGGCCTGGGCAACACCCGTTCGCGCCTGCACATGCTGTTCGGCGACGCGGCGCAACTCGTGCTCAGCGCCATCCCCGGCGGCGGCACCCGCGCCGAAGTCCGCCTGCCCTACATCGAGCACGCCACATGAGCGTGCCGCGCCTGCGCACCGTGCTGATCGACGACGAGGTGCTGGCCCGCCTCGCCCTGCGCCAGGCGCTGGCCACCCACGACGAGGTGGACGTCGTCGGCGAATGCGGCAACGCCGCCGAGGCGATGCAGGCCGTGCGCGTGCTGCGCCCGGACCTGCTGTTCCTCGACATCCAGATGCCCGGCATGGACGGCTTCGAACTGCTCGACGAACTGGCCCCCGACCGCCTGCCGCTGGTCGTCTTCGCCACCGCCTTCGCCGAACACGCGCTGCGCGCATTCGACGCGATGGCGCTCGATTACGTGCTCAAGCCGATCGAACAGGCCCGCTTCGACCAGGCGATGGCGCGCGTCAACCAGCACTGGCAAGGCCTGCACGCCACCGCCGGCCCGGCGCTCGAAAGCGCGCCCGCCGAAGGCTACGCCCAACGCCTCAGCGTGCGCCACGGCGAACACATCCGCGTGCTCGCCGTCGACGACATCGACTGGATCCGCGCCGACGGCAATTACCTGCACATCCACGTCGGCCCCGTCCGCTACCTGCACCGCGACACCCTGCGCCACCTGCTGGCCCAACTCGACCCTGCCCAGTTCCTGCGCATCCACCGCGGCACCCTGGTCAACCTGGCGCGCGTGCGCGAGGTGCATCCGATGTTCAAGGGCGGTGCGGAGGTGGTGCTGCATGACGGCACGCGGCTGGATCTGAGTCGGCGGTTTCGGGCCGGGGCGAGGGCGGTGTTGGGGTTGCGCTGAAGAACCACGCAGAATTTACCAACGCGCTCAACGGCAACTTCGACTACTGAGGTGCTGGAAGTGAAGGTATGGGAACTCAAAAGCGGCTCCGTCAATGACTTCGCTCCGTTGGTCTTTGCCAGCGACAAGGACGTCGAGTCGGGCATGTTCGACACCACTGGCGCCAGCCTCTCCTGGTCAAGCAAGCCCAAGGTCGACGTATTCGTCGAACCGGGAAAGAAGAAACCCAAGCCACTGGCGGACGTCAGTGCGCTGACGCCTGGTGCCTTGGTCATGAACGACAAGGCGAAGACGGCGCTCGAGCCCTTCCTGTCACGTTTCGGGCAGTTCCTGGAGATGGATTGCGCGGGTGAATCGCGCTGGTTCTACAACGTGACGAACCTCATCCCATGCATCGACGAGGCTCGCTCGGCCAAGCGTCCGAGCGGCTCGATCATGAAGGAAGCATTCATCGAGGAACGGGTGCCGGTCGACGCGGCCGTGTTCAAGGACCCGCTGACCGCCGCCGCGGTGCTCTATGTCAACGAAGAGGGCAAGGCTGCGCTGGAAACCATCATTGCCGATGCCGCCATCGTGGGCATGGCCTTTACCGAACCCGGCCCACCGCCGAAGAAGCCCCGCCCGCGTTACTGAGCCAACCTCAAGGGCCAGAGTGAACTTTCTCTGCGAACATGTGATTCGACCTGCTTCCGCCTACTCCATGGTTTGGCATACCGCCGCAACTACTGGTAGAGGTGCGCCTGAATCGCGATGAACGCTTCGCGTATCGCGGGCACCGGGCCCAGCAGGCGCTTGGCGTCGTTGGTGCCGCCATAGCGTATGCGCAGGAAGTCGGCGATCTTGCGTGAGGCCAGTTCGTCCACGCCGTGCTTCTCGTACGCCTCCAGCACATAGTCGAGGAAGGCGCGCATCTCGCGCTGGTAACCATTCAATCCCGTGGCGCGTGCGCTGCCAGCGCGTTCGTGGCGCGACAATGGCGCCAGCGTGAAGCGCACATAGGCCAGCACGTCGAAGATGTCGCTGTCGGCGGCATCGATCAGGCGGCGCATGTCGTCCAGCCGGTCGGCGTCGTAGCCGAGATCCTGCAGCCGCTGCTGGAACGCTTCGCGCCGGTCGGGGTCGCTCCACACCGCGCGCAATTCGTCTTCCGAGGCGACCAGGTTGCCGAGGTCGCCGAACAGCTGCTGCATGAATTCCTGCGCGGTGATCTGCCGGCCCTCGTGCCAGTACGTGGTGGCGGCGAGGTAGCGGATCGAGCGTTCCTTGCCGTCGGCCAGCTTCACCACGATCTTCGCCACGGGCTCCGGGGGGTTCTCGACGCCACCGGTGGGCGGCGGCAGGTCATCCGGTTTCGTCGGCGTTTTCGGCTCGCGCGGCTCATCCGGCGGCAACGGCTCGCCATCCCACTCCGGATCGTTGAAGTGCTCGTAGCCCTTCACGAAATCGTAGATGGTGAAGAAGTCCTTGCCGTCGAAGGTGCGCGTGCCGCGGCCGATGATCTGCTTGAACTCGATCATCGACTTGATCGGACGCAGCAGCACGATGTTGCGCACGTTGCGCGCATCGACGCCGGTTGAAAGCTTCTTCGAGGTGGTGAGGATCGTCGGCAGCGTCTTCTCGTTGTCCTGGAACTCGCGCAGATGCTGCTCGCCCAGCTTGCCGTCGTCGGCGGTCACCCGCTCGCAGTAATGCGGATCGGGGTTGTCCTTGATCTGGTTGATGGCATTGCGCACGCGCGCGGCGTGGTCCTGCGTGGCACAGAACACCAGCGCCTTCTGGCGCTGGTCGATCTGGTCCATGAACTCGTGCACGCGGCTTTCCTCGCGCGCGTCGATGACGATCTTCGTGTTGAAGTCTGCCTCGGTGTACTCCTTGTCCGGGTCGATCTCGCCGTCGATCACCTCGTCCTCGTCGGAGTATGTGTAGCTGTCCAACGTGCTGGCCATCTGGCGCACCTTGAACGGCGTGAGGAAACCGTCGCCGATGCCTTCCTTGAGCGCGTAGGTGTACACCGGGTCGCCGAAATAGCGGTAGGTGTCCACGTTCGCGTCGCGCTTGGGCGTGGCGGTCATGCCCAGCTGCACGGCGGGCGCAAAGTATTCGAGGATGCCGCGCCAGCTGCTCTCGTCGCGGGCGCCGCCGCGATGGCATTCGTCGATGACGATGAAGTCGAAGAAGTCCGGCGGATAGCCTTCGAAGGTGAACTGCGGTTCGCCGTCCTGGTCCGTGCCGGTCATGAAGGTCTGGAAGATGGTGAAGAACACGCTGGCGTTCTTCGGAATCCGGCCCTGCTTGCGGATTTCGTCCGGGCTGATGCGGCACAGCGCGTCGGGCGCAAACGCGCTGAACGCGTTGTAGGCCTGGTCAGCCAGGATGTTGCGGTCGGCCAGGAACAGGATGCGCGGACGACGCACCGGGTCACGACTCAGGTTCCAGCTGGACTCGAACAGCTTCCACGCGATCTGGAACGCGATGGAGGTCTTGCCGGTGCCGGTGGCCAGGGTCAGCAGGATGCGCTGCTCGCCCTTGGCGATCGCCTCCAGCACCGCGGTGATCGCGTTGTGCTGGTAATAGCGCGGCTGCCATTTGCCGCCGCCGGTCTCGAACGGCACCGCGCCGAAGCGGTCGCGCCAGTCGTTGCCCTCGGGGAAACAACGCGCCCACAGTTCCTGCGGCGTGGGAAACGGCAAGGCGAGCTCGCCTTCCGTGCCGGTGGTCATGTCGATGGCATACCAGCCGATGCCGTTGCTGGCGTAGGCAAAGCGTGCCCTGAGCCGCGTGGCGTAGTCCTTGGCCTGGCCTACGCCATCGGTGTGGCCAAGACCGGCGCGCTTGGCCTCGATCACCGCCAGCTTGCGGTCGCGGTAGCTCAGCACGTAGTCGGCCGACAGCGGGTTGGCGCGCCCGCCACCGCTGGTGATGCGGCCGGGGCAGATCAGCTCGCGATGCACGCGCGAACCCTCGACCACGCCCCAGCCGGCCTCGCGCAGCACCGGGTCGATGCGGTTGGCGCGGGTGTCTGCTTCCGTTTCGCTCATGGGCCTGCGTATCCCCCTTCCCGTTGCGCACGAATGGCCAGTACCAGGGCCGTGTCGATCAGTGGCAGGTAGCGGTAGAGCGCCAGGTAGCCACGTGAGCCACGGCCGATGACCAGCTCGCGCTTGTCGTCGCCTGCCGGGCGGCCGATCAGCGGGTTGTCGGCGAGTACGTCCAGCGCACTGATGATTTCGCCCGTCCGCGCCTCCGCGGCCTCGCTCTCGTGACGCTGCAGATGCTCCACGATGCGATCGAAGTCCGCGATCACGCCGGGCGCCAGCCTGACGCGCGTCACCTCATCGATCCAGCTTGCGGGCCACCGGCCGTCTCGCGGCTTTCCCGGCGAGGCGGCTCTTGAGGTAGCTGCGCGCTTCCTCCCAGGGGATGCTCTTGCCGGAATCCAGGAACTCGGCGTAGCGCTGGTCGGCCAACGCATGGAAGGCGGCCTGCTCCGCCGCCAGGTCGGCCTTTTCCGCGATCGCCTCGAGGATGAAGTTGTGCGGCGTCGTGCCCGCCTGCTTCGCCGCCTCGGCAACGCGGGCCTTGAGTTCGTCGGGCAGACGGATGGTGGTGGTGCTCATGGGGCGCTCCGGGCGGTTCTTCCCGCAAGAATGTAGCACGCATGTGTCACAAGCAACCCAGGCGACAGCTTTCGCTCATGTCAGTTGACCGGAGAAGGCTTTTTGCAGGAGGGATTGGCGGAGGTTGGCGAGGTCGGCTACATCGGCTTTGTATCGTTGCTTGGCAATCTCGCTCCGGGCCCTGAGGGTTTCGATTACCTGAATGATTTTGTCTTGAACCGGACGCGGCGGAAGTTCGATCATCAGCTCCTTCACCATTTTGCAGGTCAGATGCGGAACAGTCGAACCAGTTCTGATGTTTTGAAAGGCATCCTGCATCTCCGGGGTGTTGAATAGCGCGGAGAGGTATGAACCCGAAACGACATCGTCGACAGGCGTGATGACTATCATCGCGTGGCAGTTGTGTCCCTCATGCTCTGCTGGAACCACAGCGGAATGTCCTATGTGACCGCTTTGAACAAGAAGAACATCGCCAGCCCTGAGTTTCGACTTCTTGTGCTTGTCGTTGAACTTCTGAGTCACATAGGTTCGGCCGTCAAAGACAAGCGTGTTGTCGCGCACCTGGCGGGCAAGCAGATATGGAACTCCGGATTCCACGTAGACGTTGCTTATGGGGCCCACGTAGCCGTTGGTCAGTCGAGTGACGATCGAACCAAGTCGCAGCCTTCGTTGCTGGTTGTTCGACTCCCGTTTGACGACCGCACTGACGGCGGCGGCGAATAGATTCCGGCAGTCCGCGAGATTGGCCTCGGCATGGGCGCGGGCGCGGTCTAGGGCGGCCAAGGCCTGATCGAGAACCGAAACGATCCGCTTCTGCTCGTCCAGTGGAGGGAGTGGAAGGCGAACTGATCGTAGATTTGTCGCTGACAGTTCCTTGAAGGTAGCGCCAACGCCAAGATCATCCAAGAGCTTGCGATGTGCAGAAAGAAAATAGTAGAGGTAAACGTGGTCCAAATCGGCATTAGGTACGATACCGCGGCACCCTTGGTTGAAAGCCATCGGAACCTTGTTGATAGCGAGATGCCCGATTGGCGCGCGAGTGGACAGGATTACGGAGTTCGCAGGAATAAGTCGCGCGGACGAATTAGCCAAGCCCCTTTCGGAAATTGTTCGTGGCGTCGCGGCAATTTCACGACCACCCATTTTCCCCATATCTTTCGGAGTGAGCCAAGGAACGCCACCAGCCCAGTACCCGGCGATGTTTGATTTAGGCGTACCGCCGTTTACGATGTGCGCCACGTCAGAGAGCGTCACGCTTTGCCACTCTATTTTTCTCTGATGTTCAGTCGTCAACACCGCGCTCACAACATCCTCCGAATCTCTTCCAAGATCTCCGCCGTGTCCGCATCCCGCGCCAGCATGTCGGCAATGATCTGCTCGGGACCGCGCAGCGCTTCGGCCTCCGGGGCGTTCGGATTCTTCACCGACAAATCCCACGTCGCTACGTCCAGATCCTTCACCGCCATCGACCAGCTTTTCGCGCTGTCGTCCTTCTTCGCCTGCAGCGCCACGAACTCGGCCAGATCCTCATCATTCAGCGGATTGGTCTTGCCCAGCGAGCGGCCCGGATCGAGCTGGTAGTACCAGACGTCGCGCGTCTTGGCGCCCTTCTCGAAGAACAGCACCACGGTCTTCACGCCCGCGCCCTGGAACGTGCCACTGGGGCAGTCGAGCACCGTGTGCAGGTTGCAGGTTTCCAGCAGCTCCTTGCGCAGCGCCACGCTGGCGTTGTCGGTGTTGCTCAGGAAGGTGTTCTTGATCACCACCGCGCCGCGACCGCCGGCTTTCAGCTTGCGGATGAAGTGCTGCAGGAACAGATAGGCGGTTTCGCCGGACTTGATCGGGAAGTTCTGCTGCACCTCCTTGCGCTCGCCGCCGCCGAACGGCGGATTGGCCAGCACGATGTCGTGGCGATCTTTCTGCTGGATGTCCATCACGTTTTCGCTGAGCGTGTTGACGTGACGGATGTTGGGCGCGTCGATGCCGTGCAGGATCATGTTCATCACGCCCAGCACATAGGCCAGCGACTTCTTTTCCTGCCCGTAGAAAGTGCGTCGCTGCAGCGTGTCCCAGTCGGCGGCGGAGAGGTCGTCGCGGCGCATCGCGTTCCACGCTTCGCACAGGAATCCGGCCGAGCCGCAGGCACCGTCGTAGATGGTTTCGCCGATCTGTGGCTTCACCACGGCGATCATGGCGCGGATCAGCGGGCGCGGCGTGTAGTACTCGCCGCCGTTGCGGCCGGCGTTGCCCATGCGCTTGATGCGGGTTTCGTACAGGTCGGACAGTTCGTGCTTGGCCTGCTGGCTGCCGAAGTTGAGCTGGTCGATGATCTCCAGCGCGTCACGCAGCGAGTAGCCGGAGCGGAAGCGGTTGGCGATCTCGGAGAAGATCTCGCCGATCTTGTATTCCAGCGAATCCGGATCCTCCGTGGTTTCACGGAAGGTCTGCAGGTAGGGGAACAGCTCGCCGTTGACGAACTCGATCAGGTCGGCGCCGGTGCGCGCGGCGTTGAGGTCGGGCGTGCCCTCTTTCGTCTTCGGCGCGGCCCAGGATTGCCAGCGATACGGCTCGTCGAGGATGGGTGTGTACTCGCGGCCTTCCAGCCCGGCCTCGTCCTCCCATTCCTTCTCCATGTCGTCGAGATACTTGAGAAACAGCAGCCACGAGGTCTGTTCGGCGTAGTCCAGCTCGGAAGCCAGGCCCTCGTCGTTCCGCATGACGCGGTCCATGTTGTTGAAGGCGTTTTCGAACATGCGGTGTGGCTTTTCCTGGGTGGGACCTGACCGGCACGAGGCCCTCGTGACGCACGGGTAGGTCGTCGATCGTGGGCCGCGCCTTGGCGGCAGGTGAACTTGGGATGGTCGGCGGCGCCGTGGGGTTCGTCA
The DNA here is from genome assembly GCA_937906285.1 of uncultured Rhodanobacter sp. GTDB lineage: Bacteria > Pseudomonadota > Gammaproteobacteria > Xanthomonadales > Rhodanobacteraceae > Rhodanobacter. The sequence continues at coordinate 12,664 of CALCWL010000506.1, forward strand.
AGCAACAGGGTGCGCGGCGCGCGCGGCTGAATCGGCGCCGCTCGTTTGCCAAACCGTTCGCATTCGCGGCTTGACGTCGCTAGCAGTTCGGGCACCGCGGGCTGCACGGCGGCGCGAATCGCGCGATAAGGGTTCGGACGGCGGCCGCGGGGGCGGCCGCGCCTGCTCGCTGGGGGCCGCCATGAACAAGATTGCCCTGGTCGCACTGACACTCGCCGCGCTTGCGTTGCCGTGCGGCACGGCACATGCGGCGGAGGGGTCGGGCACGATGCGTGCGGCCGGTCAGGACGGCGCGCGAGCGGCGACTGCCGGCGTGTTCGACGCGGCCATCGCCAAGTTCGACTGGCACCCGCGCCATGACGGCTTGCTGCTGTCGGTCGGGGCGGTGATCGACGATATCCGCGTGGCCGCCATGGCCCGCCCGCACACGCGCGGCGCGGCAACGTTCGACGAGGCGTGGGACCAGGCGCGCATGCCGTCGCGCCGCCAGCTGGCGGCCTACCTGGGCATCGGTTACCGCGCGACGGACACCGGCTTTTACGCGCAAGCCGGCGTCGCGGCGGCCGCGACCGGCGTGGACGAGGGGCCGCGCCATGTGCGGGACCGGACGGTCTACCCGGTGCTGGAGCTGGGCTGGTCGTATCGCTTCTAGTCAGGCGACAAACCGGGCACGGCCCCGGCTGGCGCGGCGCGGTCGCGCCGATCGCCCCGCGTGGGCAACCACTGGTCACCGCGGATTTCCGCTTGTCACAAAACGGTGGCACGGCGCGGTGGCGAGACGGCAGGCTCGGCACACCGCCTTGCCGAGGAACCTGCATGAGCCGTCGCCCACTCACCGCGTTCGCCTGCACCCTTGCCGCGCTGGGCCTGTGCGTCCGCCTCCACGCGGCGGACGCATCCCCCACGCCGGAAATCTTCGCACCGGGCACGATCTCCGGGCCGGCCGGGGTGGATTGCCTGACCTTTGCGCCGGACGGCAACACCGTCTACTTCGATCAGCAGGCGCACTGGAACGGTTTCATCATGGAAGCGCATCGCGTCGGCGACGGCTGGTCGGCGCCGCGGATCGCGTCGTTCTCCGGGCAGTGGCAGGACCATGATCCGGCGATGGCGCCGGACGGGTCGTTCCTGGTGTACACGAGCAACCGCGCCGCCACCGCCGGTGGTCCGGCGCTGCACGGCGGCCAGTTGTGGCGCGTCGATCGCCATGGCAACGGCTGGGGCGAGCCGGTGCGGCTGCCCGATGCAGTGAACGTCGGCACCAGCGTGTACGCGCCCAGCGTGGCGGCCAACGGCGACGTGTACTACCAGCGCCGCGACGACGCCACGCACGAGTTCCACCTCTACCGCACCGCCTGGCGCAACGGCCACTACCAGCCGCCGCAACGCCTCGCGCTGGGCGATCCGGCGGGGCACGAACTCGACCCGGCGATCGCGCCGGACCAGTCCTTCATCGTGTTCGACGCCAACTACGCCGGCAAGGACCAGCCCGACCGGCTGTACCTCGCCTTCCGCGACGGCGACGGCTGGAGCAAGCCGATCGACCTCGGCGACGCGGTGAACCGCTACGAGCCCTGGGGTTCGCACCTGGGTCCGGACGGCCGCACGCTGTACTTCACCAGCAGCTACACGGCAAAGGTGAGCTACCCGCGCACGAGCGCGCAGGCGCGGGCGGACCTGGCGCGCATGCGCGCGTGGGACAACGGCAACAACCACATCTGGAAGCTGTCGCTGGCGCCGTGGCTCGACGCGCATCGCGACCTTTAAGTCCATTCGTCGCAGGAACCACCATGTCCGCAGGCAAACTCACCCTGGCCGCCTGCCTCGCGGCCGCGCTCGTCGCACTGCCCGCCGCCCGCGCGGCGGGCAGCGGCGAACTGCTCGGGCCCGGCACCATCTCCACCGGCCTGCAGGAAACCTCGGTCGCGCTGACGCGGGACGGGAACACGCTGTACTTCATGCGCTCGGATTTCGCCGAGGCCGACGACACCATCATGGTCTCGCGTCGCGTGGACGGTCGCTGGTCGCCGCCACGCGTGGCCGCGTTCTCCGGTCAGTGGCACGACTCCGAGCCGGCACTGTCGCCCGATGGCCGGCGCCTGTACTTCGTCTCTAACCGGCCGCCGCGACCGGGCGCCGCGGCGGTGAGCGCGACGATGAACGGGCGCTCCTTTGCCGGCACCAACCTCTGGTACGTCGAGCGGCAGGCGCACGGCGGATGGGGCGCACCGGTGCACGTCGACGGTGCACTCAACGATGGCGCGATGATCTACAACCCGTCGGTGGCGGCCAACGGCGACATCTACTTTTCCGCACATCGCGCGGATTCGGGCAAGGCGTACCAGATCTACGTGGCGCGCGATCACGGCCATGCCGCGCCCGAACGGCTGCCGCTGGGCGAGCTGGCGCACAACCGCATGGATCCGGCGATCGATCCCGCCGGGCGCTTCCTGCTCTACGCCGGCGACGAGGGCGATGCGCTGGGCCGCGCCGACATCTACATCGTGTTCCGCCGGCCCGACGGCAGCTGGGGCAAACCCGAGCGCCTGGGCGGCGAGGTCAACAGCCGCGCACTGGAGAACGCGCCCTCGCTGGGGCCGGCGTTCGGCGAACTGTTCGTGTCGAGCAACCGCCGCGACGAGATGCGCTTTCCCAAACCGCGCGATGACGCCGCCACCTTGCAACGGCGCCTGCAGTCGCCGTTGAACGGCTCGCGCAACCTCTGGCGCTTCGACATCGCCGCCGTGCTGCGCGCGCACGGCGTCGCACCGGCGGCGGCCGGCGCGACATCACCCTGAGGAACGCCGCGGGCTGACGGCGCGCTACACCCACACGTCGTTCTGCGCGGTATAGGCTCCACCGGCATCGCCCGTGTTCACCACGCCGCGCGGCTCGACCAGCATCACGCTGCATTCCTGCCCGGCCACCGGGCGGTGCTCCACGCCTTTGGGCACCACGTACATCTCGCCGGCGGCCAGTGGCACGGACTTGTCGCGGAACTGCAGCGTCAGCGCGCCCTCGAGCACGATGAACACCTCGTCGGTATCCGCGTGCGCGTGCCAGACGAACTCGCCCTGCAGCTTGACCAGCTTGAACTGGTAGTCGTTCATCTCGGCAATGACCCGCGGCGACCAGTGTTCGGTGAACCGGGCCAGCTTGTCGCGCAGGTTGATCGCGTGGTCGCTCATGGTGCATCCCGGGTGGTGTCGTTCTTCGTGTATTGCGGCGTCAGGCGGCGGACCTCGCCCGGTTCGGCCAGCAGGGCGTGCGTGTCGTGCTGGTAATCGACGAACCATGGCTGCTGCGCGAACTCCAGGATGCTGGCCGGGTCGCCCAGCCCGAACACGAAGATCCGGTCCGGATCGGCGTCGTCGTAGCAGTAGTGGAAGCCGAGCGTGCTGCCGGCGACGTAGTCGCGGGCGTATTTCTCCCACACCCGCCGGACCTCGTCGCGCTGGCCGGGCTTGGCCTTGAGTGTCACCAGACTTGCCTGCTTGTTCATCGTCGCTTCCTCGGGGCTGCCGCCGTATGCGGCCACTCCCAGGACGATCCGGTCACGGCGATCGTGACCGCCGCCATCAGCGCGACACGATCAGCGCGAACCACTCCCAGCCGCGGACGCGCTCGCAGATCAGCTTGGCGCAGGTCAGCATCGGCACCGCCAGCAGCGCGCCG
>CALCWL010000507.1 GCA_937906285.1 uncultured Rhodanobacter sp.
AGCCAGCGGGGCGCCGCCGGCAGCCGCAGCGCCTGCTGCAGCGCGCCGCGGTTCGCCAGCACCGCCTCGACCGCATCACCGCTGCGCAGGCCGAGGTTGAAGCGCTCGAACGGCGCGGACGACACGCCCGGCCCCCACCGCGTGGTGACGGCGGCGTGGACCTGCGGCGGCGCGGGCCATTCGGGAAAGATCCAGCTTTCGGTCATGGGGCCGGGATTCGGGAGGGGGGATTCGTGAGTCGCCAAGCATCGCACGGCCGACGACTCAATACTGGTCTGCCCCGTGTTCGGCCAGGTCGGCGCGCAACGCTTCGATCAGGGCCAGTTGATCGGCGGGGCGTTCGGCGGTGAACGACAAGGCCTCGCCGGTGGCCGGATGCACGAAGGAGAGTCTCTCCGCATGCAACGCCTGCCGGCGGAAACCGCGCAAGGCGGCGATCAGGCCGTCGCTGGCGCCCTTGGGCAACTTGAGGCCGCCGCCGTACAGCGGGTCGCCGATCAGCGGATGGCCGATGTGCGCCAGGTGCACGCGAATCTGATGGGTGCGGCCGGTTTCCAGTTGGCATTGCAGCAGGCTGTGCGCGCGGAAGCGTTCGCGCACGCGGTAATGGGTAACCGCGCGCTTGCCGTCCTCCTCGTCGCGCACGGCCTGGCGCAGCCGATCGCCCATGCTGCGGCCGATCGGCTGGTCCACCGTGCCGCCGGCCACCATCGTGCCCAGCACCACGGCTTCGTACTGGCGCTCCACCTCGTGCCGCGAGAGCAGGTCGACCAGCGCGGTATAGGTGGGCAGCGTCCTGGCCACCACCATCAGGCCGGAAGTGTCCTTGTCCAGTCGGTGCACGATGCCGGCGCGCGGCAGTTCGGCCAGCTGCGGGTCATGGTGCAGCAATCCGTTGAGCAGCGTGCCGACCGGGTTGCCGGCGCCGGGATGCACCACCAGTCCGGCGGGCTTGTCCAGCACCAGCAGGTCGGCATCCTCGTGCACGATCGTCAGCGCAATCGCCTCGGGTTGGCTGTGCACTTCCGTTTCCAGCTCGACATCCAGCTCGACCCGCTCGCCGCCGCGCAGCAACTGCCGCGGCGTGGCCGGGGCGCCGTCCAGCGTCGCCGCGCCGGCCTTGATCCAGCTGCTGAGCCGCGAACGCGAATAGGCGGGGAACATCTCGGCCAAAGCCTGGTCGAAACGACGGCCTGCCGCACTCAGCGGAACCTCCGCTTGCTGCCGTATGGTGGTCATGCCAGCCCCCGCGGGCGGCAACCGGTTTCAGTTATCATGCCTGTTCGTTCCGACATCCGAATTCATTCCTATGCGCCCATCCAGTGGCTCGACCACGCCATCGTTGTTCCCGCTGCACGCCGCCAGGCTGCTCGCCGTGGTCGCCCTGGTGGCCGTGCTTGGCGCCTGTTCGATGTTCGGCCGCAAGGGCAACACCATCGACACGATGCCGCTGGAGCCGCTGTACAACCGCTCCCACAGCTTCCTGGAGGCGGGCAATTACTCCGGTGCGGCGCGGGCGTTCCAGCGCCTGATCGCGCGCTTCCCGTCCGGTCCGTACAGCGAGCAGGCGCAGCTTGAGCTGGCCTATGCGCAATACAAGGACAACCAGCCGGACGAGGCATTGTCCACCATCAACCGCTTCATCAAGACCTATCCGGCCAACAAGCACGTCGATTATGCCTATTACCTGCGCGGCCTGATCAATTTCGACCGCACCAGCGGCTTCATCGAGCGCTTCACCAAGCGCGCCGGCGGGCTGACCCGCCGCGACCAGGGCTACAACCTGCAGGCGTTCGACGATTTCTCCGAACTGTCGCGGCGCTTCCCCGACAGCGCCTACACCGCCGACGCGCGCCAGCGCATGATCTACCTGCGCAATCTGCTGGCGCAGTACGAGATCAACGTGGCCGAGTTCTACCTGCAGAACAAGGCCTACATCGCCGCGGCCGACCGCTCGCAGTACGTGATCGAGCACTACCAGCAGGCGCCGCAGACCGGCGATGCGCTGGCCATCCTCACCCGCAGCTACCTGGCGCTGGACCGCAAGGAGCTGGCCGCGCAGACCCGCGAAGTGCTGGCCCTGAACTACCCGAACCACCCCTATCTCACCGACGCCAAGTGGCCGCACGGTCCCTCGCTGGTGCGCAAGATGATCCCGTTCTCGGGGCATCATTGAGTTTTGGCCGCTGCGCGGCCGGGAATGGGGAATGGGGAATGGGAAAAGCTGGCGCAGGAGCGTCGGGCGCCCCCCGGAGTCCCGATTCAACGCCACCCTGACGTGATCGGATAACGCCGCTCGCGGCCGAAGGCGCGAGTGGTGACGCGGGGACCGGGGGCGGACTGGCGGCGCTTGAACTCGTTGAGCAGCACCAGCCGCGCCACCCGCTGCACCGTCGCGGCATCGTGGCCCGCGGCCACGATCTCCGCCTGCGACTGCTCGCCCTCGATGAAGCGTTCGAGGATCGCATCCAGCTCGTCGTACGGCGGCAGCGAATCCTGGTCGACCTGGTTGTCACGCAGCTCGGCCGAGGGCGGGCGATCGATGACTTCGGAGGGAATAGGGGATCGGGAATCGGGAATCGTCGAAGAGCCGGATGCCGACGAGGACATGCTTTTCCGATTCCCCATTCCCCATTCCCTGTTCCCTGCTCCATTGCGCCACCGCGCCAGCCGGTACACCGTCGTCTTGTACACGTCCTTGAGCGGCGCGTAGGCGCCGCACATGTCGCCGTACAGGGTGGCGTAGCCTACGGCCATCTCGCTCTTGTTGCCGGTGGCCAGCAACAGGCGGCCATGCTTGTTGGACAGCGCCATCAACATCACGCCGCGGGTGCGCGACTGCAGGTTTTCCTCGGTGGTATCGGCGCTCTTGCCGGCGAAGGCGGGGGTCAGCGCATCGATGAACGACTGGTACGTCGCCTGGATCGGGATCACGTGGTAGTCCACGCCCAACTGCTCGGCCTGCGCGCGGGCGCCGTCGAGCGATAGCTGCGAGGTATGGCGAGTGGGCATCATCACCGCGGTGACCCGCTCGGCACCGAGCGCATCGACCGCAAGCGCCAGCGTCAGCGCCGAGTCGATGCCGCCGGAAAGGCCCAGCAGCACGCCATCGAAGCGGTTCTTGTCGATGTAGTCGCGCACGCCGCGGACCAGCGCCGCGTACAGTGTCGCCTCCATCGAGGGATCGGCCGGTACCGGCCAGTCGATCGCCGCGAGCGTACGCGTGGCCGGGTCGAACTCGGCCCACAGCAGGGCGTCGACGAACGCCGGCGCCCGCGCCGCGATCGAACCGTCACCGTTGACCAGGATCGAGGCGCCGTCGTAGACCACCTCGTCCTGACCGCCGACCAGGTTGAGGTAGGCGATCGCGCAGCCGGTCTCGCGCGCCCGCGCCGCCAGCACGCCCTCGCGCTCGGCCTGCTTGCGGTCGTCCCACGGCGAGGCGTTGATCACCACGATCAACTGCGCACCCGCGGCGGCGGCCTGCGCGGCCGGCTCGGGCTGCCACACGTCCTCGCAGATCAGTACGCCCACGCTCACGCCTTCGATCACGCGCGTGGTGGTGCCGTTGCCGGGGCGGAAATAACGCAGGTCGTCAAACACCCCATAGTTGGGCAGTGCCTGCTTGTGCGCGGTGCACTCGATCCGCCCCTCGCGCAGCAGGCTGGCGCCGTTGTAGACCTCGCCGGCGCTGTGCGGATGGCCGACCAGTGCCGCGACGCCCTGCGCCGCGCAGGCCAGCGCACACAGCTCGCGTTCGCAGGCGGCGAGGAAGCTCGGTCGCAGCAGCAGGTCTTCCGGCGGATACCCGCTCAGGGTCAGCTCGGGAAAGGCCACCAGCGCCGCGCCGCCTTCGCGCGCCTGCGCCATCAGT